>NZ_RZPW01000478.1:0-4919 GCF_003998455.1 Mesorhizobium sp. M7A.F.Ca.CA.001.08.2.1
CGGCTACACCGCGCGTCATCTGACCTTCTTCGAGATGCTCGGCAACTTCTCCTTCGGCGACTATTTCAAGGAGCGCGCCATCGAGCTTGCCTGGAACTTGATCACCAGGGAATTCGGGCTGAGCAAGGACAAGCTGCTGGTCACCGTCTATCACACGGATGACGAGGCGGCCGGCTTCTGGAAGAAGATCGCCGGTTTTTCCGACGACCGCATCATTCGCATCGCGACCTCGGACAATTTCTGGGCGATGGGCGACACCGGACCCTGCGGGCCGTGCTCGGAGATCTTCATCGACCGCGGCGAGCACATCTGGGGCGGCCCTCCCGGCAGCCCGGAGGAGGATGGCGACCGTTTCCTGGAATTCTGGAACCTGGTGTTCATGCAGTATGAACAGGTGACGAAGGAGGAGCGCATCGACCTGCCGCGCCCCTCGATCGACACCGGCATGGGCCTGGAGCGCATGGCGTCCATCCTGCAAGGGGTGGAAAGCGTCTTCGAGACCGATCTGTTCCGTCACCTGATCGACGCGGCCTCGTCCGCGATCGGGCATGGTCCCGACAAGGAGACGGTCGCCTCCTACCGGGTCATTGCCGATCATCTGCGCTCGTCCTCCTTCCTGGTCGCCGATGGCGTGCTGCCCTCGAACGAAGGCAGGGGCTACGTCCTGCGCCGCATCATGCGCCGCGCCATGCGCCATGCACAGCTGCTCGGTGCCAACGAACCGCTGATGTGGAAGCTGGTGCCGGCGCTGGTGCGCGAAATGGGCCAGGCCTATCCGGAACTGCTGCGCGGCGAACAATTGATCACCGAGACGCTGAAGCTCGAGGAGACCAGGTTTCGCAAGACGCTGGTGCGCGGCCTCGGCCTGCTTTCCGAGGCGACCGAAACGCTGCATGCCGGCGACATGCTGGATGGCGAGACGGCCTTCAAGCTCTACGACACCTATGGCTTCCCGCTCGACCTGACGCAGGACGCACTGCGCCAGCGCAGCATCTCGGTCGATATTGCCGGCTTCACCAACGCGATGGAGCAGCAGAAGGCCGAGGCGCGCAAGCATTGGGCCGGGTCCGGCGACGCCGCCACCGAGACCATCTGGTTCTCGGTGCGCGAGAAGGCCGGCGCCACCGAGTTCCTCGGCTATGAGACTGAAGCTGCGGAAGGCATCATCCAGGCGCTTGTCCGGGACGGCAAGGCTGTCGACGGCGCCGGCAAGGGCGACGCGGTGGCGATCGTCGTCAACCAGACGCCGTTCTATGCCGAGTCCGGCGGCCAGATGGGCGACACCGGCGTCATCTCCGGCGAGGGGTTCTCGATCGAGGTTTCGGATACGCAGAAGAAGGCCGACGGGCTGTTCGTGCATATCGGCAAGGTGGCCAGCGGCACCGTCAAGACGGGCGCGGCTGTCGAGCTGAAGGTCGATCATGCAAGGCGCTCGAGGCTGCGCGCCAACCATTCCGCGACGCATCTGATCCATGAGGCGCTGCGCGAAGTGCTGGGCAGCCATGTCGCACAGAAGGGCTCGCTGGTCGCGCCCGAGCGCCTGCGCTTTGACATCTCGCACAACAAGCCGATTTCGGCCGAAGACCTCGAAGAGGTCGAGCGCATGGCCAACGAGATCGTCGTCCAGAACGGCCCGGTGACCACGCGCCTGATGTCGGTCGACGATGCCATCGCCGAGGGCGCCATGGCGCTGTTTGGCGAAAAGTACGGCGACGAAGTGCGCGTCGTGTCGATGGGCACCGGCCTGCACGGCGCCAAGGCGAACCGGCCCTATTCGGTCGAGCTCTGCGGTGGCACCCATGTCCGGGCGACCGGCGATATCGGCCTCGTGCGTGTCGTATCGGACAGCGCGGTCGCCGCCGGCGTGCGCCGCATCGAGGCATTGACGGGCGAAGCCGCGCGCAAACATCTCGACGAGCAGGACAGGCGTTTGAAGGCGACGGCAGCCGTGTTGAAGATTTCGCCGGCCGATGTACCGGCGCGCGTCGAGACGCTGCTCGAAGAGCGCAAGAAGCTCGAAAAGGAACTGACCGAAGCGCGCAAGAAGCTGGCATTGGGCGGCGGATCGTCTGCCGATGCTCCAGCCGCCAATGAGACGGTGGCCGGTGTCGGCTTTCTCGGCAAGACGGTCTCAGGTGTCTCACCGAAGGACCTGAAGCCGCTGGCCGATGCCGGCAAGACGTCGCTCGGCTCCGGCGTCGTCGTCTTCGTCGGCTCCGGTGAGGACAACAAGGCCAGCGTCGTCGTCGCCGTCACCGACGACCTCGTCGGCCGCTTCAGCGCCGTCGACCTTGTCCGAGTGGCCTCGGCGGCGCTCGGCGGGCAGGGCGGCGGCGGGCGGCCCGACATGGCCCAGGCTGGCGGCCCCGACGCTTCCAAGGCCGATGATGCGATTGCTGCGGTAAGGGCGGCACTCGAAGCGGCGTAGGCGAGTGGACTGAATTTAAAGCAACGGTTGGAGGGACAGCGGACGTCTCTTATCAGCCGATTTTTTCAGTCTGCACGAAGCTCGGCCGAGCCGCAATGCGCGCATACCAGTCCCGGATATCAGGGAACTCGGCCAGCAGATTTTGCCCCTCGGCGACCTTGACGAAATAGCCGATGATCGGTGCGGCATGCAGGTCGGCCAGCGTCAGCTGGTCGCCCAGCAGCCACGGTCCCGGCGCTTTCAGCGCGGACAGCGTCCGAAGCGCTTTGCTCGCCTGAGCAAGGCCGCCGGCGATCAACGCCTCATCCGGCTGAGCCTTCTCCAGCCGCTCGACGGCAACATCCCAGACCATCGATCTGTAGGCATAGGCATCGAGCATGCCGATGATCTGGTTCATGGTTGCGCGGCCACGAGGCTCCGTCGCTTGCAGCGCTGGCCCGTCGAACGCCTCGTCAACATATCTGGCAATCGCGCTCGTCTCGAACAGCCGGAATCCGTCATGCTCGAAGGCCGGGATGCGGCCGAACGGATGATGTTCGAAATACCAGGCGGGAATCCCGTCGGCGGCAAAGACATCGACTGGCACAAGCTCGTAGTCGATGCCTTTTTCCTCAAGCACGAGGCGGACGATGCGCACATAGACGCTATAGTCCGCCCCGTAGACGATGGGCTTGCCCATCTTGCTTACTTATCAGGCCATCGCCTTCTGCAGGTTCTCGTCGATCTTGTCGAGGAAACCGGTGGTCGACAGCCAAGGCTGGTCGGGGCCGATCAGCAGCGACAGGTCCTTGGTCATGAAGCCGGACTCGACCGTCTGGATGCAGACTTTTTCCAGCGTCTCGGCAAAGCGCTTCAACTCGGCATTGTCGTCGAGCTTGGCGCGATGGGTGAGGCCACGCGTCCAGGCGAAGATCGAGGCGATCGAATTGGTCGAGGTTTCCTCGCCCTTCTGATGCTGGCGGTAGTGGCGGGTGACGGTGCCGTGCGCGGCTTCCGCTTCCACGGTCTTGCCGTCCGGCGTCATCAGCACCGAGGTCATCAGGCCGAGTGAGCCGAAACCTTGCGCGACCGTGTCGGACTGCACGTCACCATCATAGTTCTTGCAGGCCCAGACATAGCCGCCCGACCATTTCAGGGCGGAGGCCACCATGTCGTCGATCAGGCGGTGCTCGTACCACAGCTTCTTCGACTTGAACTCGGCCTCGAATTCAGCCTCGTAGACCTCCTGGAAGATATCCTTGAAGCGGCCGTCATAGGCCTTGAGGATGGTGTTCTTGGTCGACAGATAGACCGGGTAGTTGCGCAGCAGGCCGTAGTTCAGCGAGGCGCGGGCGAACTCGCGGATGGACTCGTCGAGATTGTACATGGCCATGGCGACACCGGCGCCGGGCGCGTCGTATACATCGTGCTCGATCACCTGGCCGTCCTCGCCGACGAACTTGATGGTCAGCTTGCCCTTGCCGGGGAAGCGGAAATCGGTGGCGCGGTACTGGTCGCCGAAAGCATGACGGCCGACGATGATCGGCTTGGTCCAGCCGGGCACCAGGCGCGGCACGTTCTTCATGATGATCGGCTCGCGGAAGATGGTGCCGCCGAGGATGTTGCGGATGGTGCCGTTCGGCGACTTCCACATCTTCTTCAGCTTGAACTCCTCGACGCGCTGCTCGTCAGGCGTGATCGTCGCGCATTTCACGCCGACGCCGTATTTCTTGATGGCGTTGGCCGAATCGATGGTCACCTGGTCGTTGGTGGCGTCGCGATGCTCGATGCCGAGGTCGTAATATTCCAGCTTGAGGTCGAGATAAGGGTGGATCAGCTTGTCCTTGATGAACTGCCAGATGATGCGGGTCATCTCGTCGCCGTCGAGTTCGACGACCGGGTTCGCCACCTTGATCTTCGCCATGGAAAGAATGCCTCGTTGCTGGGATGTGGGACGGCCTTGCCCGCGTGGCGTTGGGCCGGGAGATGTCGCCCGTATATCAAAGCGCTTTTGGCCACGCAAACGGCGATCGGTCACGAATTGGAGGCCAGAGCCGTCGTCATTTGCGAATGCTTCATTTTCCCGGCCGAATATGGCAGGGGACGCTGAAATGCCGCAAACAGCAGTTCATTGACAATCATGCCCGTCACCAAAGATCCTGATAGCATTGCAGTCGCCGGCCCGGCGATCATCCTCGTCGAGCCTCAGCTTGGCGAGAACATCGGCATGGTCGCGCGCGCCATGGCCAATTTCGGTCTGTCGGAGCTGCGCCTCGTCAATCCGCGTGACGGTTGGCCGAGCGAGAAGGCACGTGCGGCGGCGAGCCGCGCCGATCATGTCATCGACGCCGTCACCGTCTTTGACGATCTGGCCTCGGCGCTCGCCGACCTGAACTTCGTCTTCGCCACCACGGCCAGGCAGCGCGACGGCTTCAAATCCGTGCGCGGGCCGGTGGAGGCGGGCAGGATGCTTCGGACCCGTCACGCAATGGGCCAGCGCACCGGCATCCTG
>NZ_RZPW01000479.1:0-4918 GCF_003998455.1 Mesorhizobium sp. M7A.F.Ca.CA.001.08.2.1
CCACAGCGCAGATAGTCGCCGAAGGAAAAACCGCCCGGAATGGCGATCAGATCGACATCGGGGATTTCGGTGTCGGTTTGCCAGACGGTGACCGGCGGTGTTCCCGAAATCTTGGTCAGCGCCGCGATCATGTCGCGGTCGCGATTGAGGCCAGGCAGGAGGACGACGGCTGATTTCATTTCGGTTCGTAAGGCCTTTGTGCTTCGGCGAGTTCGCGCAACTCGAGGCGCTGCTCAATCCGTTCAAGATGTTGATCGATACGGCCTGCTATCGCGTAGATATTGTTGACGTCCGTTTGCGTGCTCAACGCCTGCAAGCCTGATCGCTACAATCTCGAGAAGCTCGTACATCAGTTCACTCGTGACTTCAGGCATCCGTGCCTCCGGCACAGCCTTAGGTAAGCGTCACACTATAATTCTCGATCACCGTATTCGCCAGCAGCTTGTCGCACATGGCCTTGAGGTCGGCTTCGGCCTTGGCCTTGTCGCTTTCCGCCAGCTCGACGTCGAACACCTTGCCCTGCCGCACCGTGCCGACGCCGCCGAAGCCCAGGCCGGACAATGCGTGTTCGATCGCCTTGCCCTGCGGGTCGAGCACGCCGTTCTTGAGGGTGACGGTAATGCGGGCCTTGATCACGCTGGACATGCTCCTGTTCTGACTATCGGGTCGCAAACCGCGATCAGTGCGGCTTGCCTTTGAGGCCGTCGGTCGAGGCGACGAGCACCGGGCCGGTCGGGCGCGGCGGCTCGTTCTCGTTCATGATGCCGAGGCGGCGGGCAACTTCCTGGTAGGCCTCGACGAGGCCGCCCATGTCGCGGCGGAAACGGTCCTTGTCGAGCTTGTCCTGCGTCGCCACGTCCCACAGGCGGCAGGAGTCCGGCGAGATCTCGTCGGCGACGACGATGCGCATCATGTCGCCTTCGAACAGGCGGCCGCATTCGATCTTGAAGTCGACGAGCTGGATGCCGACGCCCATGAACAGGCCGGAGAGGAAGTCGTTGACGCGGATGGCCAGCGCCATCACGTCGTCGATTTCCTGCGGGCTCGCCCAGCCGAACGCGGTGATGTGCTCTTCCGACACCATCGGGTCGTCGAGCGCGTCGGCCTTGTAATAGAATTCGATGATCGAGCGCGGCAGAACGGTGCCTTCCTCGATGCCGAGCCGCTTGGACAGCGAGCCGGCGGCGACATTGCGCACCACCACTTCGAGCGGAATGATCTCGACTTCCTTGATCAGCTGCTCGCGCATGTTCAGACGGCGGATGAAATGGGTCGGAATGCCCATGCGGTTCAAATGGTTGAAAATATACTCGGAAATGCGGTTGTTGAGGACGCCCTTGCCGTCGATGACCTCGTGCTTCTTCTTGTTGAACGCGGTTGCATCATCCTTGAAGAACTGGATAAGCGTGCCCGGTTCGGGTCCCTCATAGAGTATCTTGGCCTTGCCTTCATAAATGCGGCGGCGATTTTTCATCTGATTTTTCTCTGGGGTTCCGGACAGGCGGTATCAGACCATTTCCTGTCCGTCTGCCTGAAATAGTGCGGCTACGGTAGGGTTCAATGCCGGGTCTATCCCAATCACATCGTTTGCTCAATCGGCAAATCCTTCCAATCAACCGCTTTCGGGACTGAAATGCCGCAGCGCAGCATGCGATGAAGCATATTGACCGGCCCGCGACCTTTTGGTTTGTGCTTTGGCAACGCACATATTCACCGCCAACGAATCGAATTTGACCCGGAGGGACGCCATGAGCAGCATGAAAGACCGTGAAGAGGGCTTTGAGCGTAAATTCGCATTCGACGAGGAGCTTCGGTTCAAGGCCTCGGCGCGCCGCAACAAGGCGCTCGGCCTGTGGGCCGCCGAAAAGCTCGGAAAGTCCGGCGCCGATGCCGACGCCTATGCCAAGGAAGTGGTTATCTCCGACATCGAGGAGGCCGGCGACCACGACGTGTTCCGCAAGATCCGCGGGGATTTCGACGCGGCCGGCGTCGAGCAGTCGGACCACCAGATCCGCCGCACCATGGACGAACTGATGGCGCAGGCGATCGAGCAGATCAAGAACACCTGATCCGGGCCATGCGCTGATCCCGCGGCCATACGCTGGACCAATCGACCGCCCGGCCTATCCGGGCGGTTTTTCTTTGCCTTTGCCGCGGTTTCCGGCTGAAACTGCGGTCGCTAACAAGGAAAGAGTTCATGTCCCTGAAGTCCCGCCTCGCGGCCGATGAAACGTTGTTCACCGCATGGTCCGGTGTGCCGGATGCCTTGACGGTCGAGATCGTCGCCAAGCAGGGTTTCGATGCCGTCACGCTCGACATGCAGCATGGCGGCCATCACGAAGACAGCGTGCTGCGTGGCCTGGTGCCGGTGCTCGCTACCGGCAAGCCGGCGCTGGTGCGAATTCCCGTTGGCCGTTTCGACATGGCAAGCCGCGCGCTCGATTTCGGCGCCGAGGCGGTCATCGCGCCGATGGTGAACTCGGTTGCCGACGCAAAACTGTTCGCCGCCGCCATGAAATACCCGCCGGTCGGCGAGCGCTCCTGGGGCCCGACCTACGCTTTTCCCCGCCACGGCCAAGGCGACCAGGCCGACTGGCTGCGCGACACCAACCAGCGCACCATGGCCTTCGCCATGGTCGAGACGCGTGCAGCCCTCGATGCGCTCGATGGCATCCTCGATACGCCCGGCATCGACGGCATCTTCCTGGGCCCGTCGGATTTCTCGATCGCCTGGAGCAATGGCGCCACGGTCAATTCGACGCTGGAAAGCATGATGGAGACGGTGGCGTCGGTGGCCGAGCGCACCCGCAAGGCCGGCAAACATGCGGCGATCTATGTCGTCGAACCGGCAATTGCCGGCCGTGTCGTGTCGATGGGTTATCGCCTGCTGGCCATGGGCTCGGAGCATGCGCTGATTTCACTGGGCGCAAAGACCCTGCTCAAGGGCATCAAGGATTCGATCGGATCCTGAACCCGAACCGGACGCACTGCCGTCACAGCGCCGGGCGGTTAGGCGCTCGACGCCGCAGGCGCCGCGGCGATAGGTCCGTCGCGCCTGAACCTGTTGAACAGGGCGCCGACCATCTGGACCCACCAGTTGTTGAAGGTCATGAGCGGCAACGCCGCGAGGATCGAACCCAGTATGGCGGCGGCGGCGCCGAGTGCGGTGGAACCGCTTGTCAACAAAACCCATGACCCCAATGAGCAGATAACGGGTACATGCACGAGGTAGAGTGGGAAGGACAGGTCGCCCAGAAAACGTGCCACCTTACCCGAGAGCCATGATAGAGGCTCATCCACACTCAGCACCGCGTAGACCAACATGACGCTTGCCGGGATGGCCACGCAGGCTTGCCGCAGGCCCACATCGGAAGCCACGTCAAGGACGGCGAACGGGCGATATATGCCCACGGCACTCCCCGCATAACCCAGCAGCGCCAGGGAAACCATCACCATGGCGCCTCTCACCCACCGATTCGGGCGAAAATCCATGGCGAGAAGCGGATAGAGCAAGAGGCTGGCCGGAAAGGCACAAAGAAAGTAACTGACTTGCAGCGCCAGGAACACGACTGCTGCTATGCAGACCCAGAAGGATAACGTCCAGCGGCCTTGAAGGAAAAAGACGATCGGGGCGAGGGCGAAGGTCAGCATGCTCCCCCAGAACTCGACCGTCATGGTCCACAGACTGCTGTCATAATAGTTGTCGCCGTAGATGAACGTCCGCCACGCCCCTTGCAGAAACGCGTCGGCGAAACTCGCAGTCTCCGGCGATAGCACCTTTGAAGCATTGCCGAAACTTCTCAGCCAGTCGGATTGGGTGACAGCGGCCGCATCCTTGAAGAAATACAGGTCGAGCTTGAAGATGATGCAGGATGCCAGCGTCGTAACGAGTACCGGGCCGGCCAGTCGTGGCAGGCGCTTGATCGCACCCAACCGCAGATCTTGTGCCTTGCTGGTCTGAAAATAACGCTTCACGAGCACGTAGGAAGACAGGACGAAAAACAGGTAGACGGCGGAGCCGCCATTGAACGCGACGAAAGCCAGGCTTGTTTTGAGCGATTGCCCGGCCAAGTCTCCCTCGCCTTCCATCAATGGCGCAAAAGCACCCAAACAATGCCCATTCAGAACTACGAGCGCGGCGACACCTCTTAACAATTCGAGTGAAGCATCCTTGGCCAAGTATGGGCTTTCTTTGAATAATTGCTATTTAGTACGCGCGAATATAATCGTTCGGCGAACAGAGTTCGCCGTTGCTGGAGAGATTATCGCGATCTGCATTAAATTATTGTTCACGCAAGCCGGATGGCCTGCCGAGCAGCTTCGTGTTCAGGCTTTGACCGTATATATTACAGGTCCGTCAGGAACTTGGCGAAGGTCATCGAGCCTTCGGGCCAAGGGCCGAATCCTGAATCCTCGCTGAGATGCCCGGTCTCGCCGGCGTCGATGAACAGCGAGCCCCAGGCGCCGGCAATGTCCTCGGCGACATCGAAGGCGCAGAACGGGTCGTTACGGCTGGCGATCACGATCGAGGGAAAGGGCAGCGGCTCACGCGGGTAGGGGCCGAAGGTCATCAGGTGCCTGGGCCTGATCTCGGGGTTAGCGACATCGGGCGGCGCCACGAAGAAGGCCCCGGCGACCGGCTTGCGGAATTGCGGAATGGCTTGCACCGCCGCGGCGACGCCAAGTGAGTGCGCGACCAGGACGACCGGCCGCTCGGCCTCGTTGACCGCCTTGGCGACGCTCGCCGTCCAGTCCTCGCGCACCGGCTTCGACCACTCCGCCTGTTCGACGCGGCGCGCCGTCGACAGCTTCGACTGCCAGCGGCTCTGCCAATGGTCGGGGCCGGAATTGGTGTAGCCCGGCACGATGAGAATATCTGCGTCTCTGACCTTCATGGCGCTGAGATAGCGAGCGGCAT
>NZ_RZPW01000047.1:0-15536 GCF_003998455.1 Mesorhizobium sp. M7A.F.Ca.CA.001.08.2.1
GGTAGGGACAGATCGTCAAGGCCGAACCGCTGGCCAGCACGGGAAATGAAGTCATGTCCGCCATTGTCAATTGCACCGACCGGCAGCCGTCGGAACTTCTGGAAGATACCGGTTCCACCGGGAGGGTGTTCACGCCGGGCCATCGCTGGAAAGTCCTGGGCATCGGCGTTGCCGCCAATGCCGCCTTCTCGGCTACGTTCTCCGGCATCCCGGCGACGGCGGTCGTTCTTCGCCAGGGCTATCACCTAGGCAATGCCGAACTCGGTCTGGCGCTTGGCCTTCTCGGGCTTGGGGTCGCGCTCAGCGAACTGCCCTGGGGCTTGCTCACCGATCGCTGGGGCGACCGCCGCGTGCTGTTGATCGGGCTCGGCGCGACGGCGGCGTGGCTCCTGGTCATGGCGATGCTGGTCGTGCCGACAAAGGCCGGTACTCCCGATGTCACGCTGCTCTCTGCGAGCCTATTCATCACCGGATTGCTCGGCGGCAGCGTCAACGGTTCGAGCGGCCGCGCCATCATGGGCTGGTTTCGGGAAAACGAGCGCGGCTTCGCCATGAGCATCAGGCAGACGGCGGTGCCGCTTGGCGGCGGCTTTGGCGCGCTCGTGCTGCCCTCGCTTGCGCTGGCTTTCGGCTTTGCCGCGGTGTTCGGAGTCCTGGCGGGTGCATCCGCTCTGTCTGCCCTGTTCGCCTGGCGCTGGCTGCACGAGCCGCCGACGGCAGGCGAGGGCCATCCCGCTTCGGCTGTGGCCGGACCGGCGCCGCTGCGCAATCGCGACGTCTGGCGTATCGCGACCGCCATCGGCCTGCTCTGTTTTCCGCAGGTGGCCGTGCTCACCTTCGCCTCCGTGTTCCTGCACGACTTCGTTGGGTTGGGAACGGCGGCAATCAGTGCCAGCCTCGCCGCGGTGCAGATCGGCGCCATGGTCATGCGCATCTGGAGCGGCCGCTTCACCGACCGTCACGGCAACCGCCGCCAATTTCTTCGCTTGTGCAGCGCGTTCAGCGCCCTTGCCTTCGCCATGCTTTGGCTGCTGGTCCTGTTCGGCCCAACCATTCCGGGCGGCCAGTTCATCTGGTTGGCGGTTCTTCCGGTCGTGCTTATTGTCGCAGGCATCTCTGTCTCCGCCTGGCACGGCGTCGCCTACACCGAGCTTGCCACCCTTGCCGGCGCCGGCCATGTCGGAACCGCGCTCAGCCTTGCCAACACCTTTGTTTTCGTCGGCTTCTTCCTGGTGCCGGTGGCCATTCCGGGGCTCTTGCACCTCTGGTCCTGGTCCGGCGTCTGGCTGGCGGCCGCCATCTGCGCGCTGATCGCCCGGCCGATCTTCCTGCGCCCGGCCTGAATGGTCGGCCGCAAAATCGCCCGACTTCGCAACCACGACCTCGGGCCGACCGGGAAAACCCGATCGAATCCGTTAACGTCCCATCAAGGTTAATGCATCATTTTGCTCTCCAGTGGGGTCTGTAGCGTTCCTGGAGAGAGTTCCGTGCATCGACGTGTGTTGAAGCGGCTGGTTGCCGCCGCCGGTGAGAGAAAACGTGGCTTTCTGGGTCCGCTCGTCATCGGTTTCGGCATCTGGATTGGCTTTCCGACCGTCGCCGCCTATCAGGACATGGCGAGCCTCGTTTCCGGCCTCGAAGCATCGAGCACGCGCTGGAATTCCTATGTCGAGAAATCCGTCGCCGGATCGACCCACGCGGCCGAGATGCCCTTTGTCGATTCCGATGTCACCGGCTCCATTTCCGGATCGGGCGTCCACCTGGCCGGTATCGGCAACGTGTCGTTTCGCGGCAAGGGCGGCAAGGTCAGCGCCACGCCCGATGAGGACCGCGTGGTGCGCGCCGAGAAGAAAGGGCGCATCGTCCAGATGTCTCCCGTCGCACCGCCAAAGAACTTCAACGCCGGCTCGATCTTCGAGCGCACGTCCTCCTTGCTGCGACCCAGCATGGACAGCGGCCTGAAAATGGCTTTCGCCAAGCCGCAGATCAAAGGCAAGGAAATCCAGATCGCCGCGGCATTCCATGCGCGCGAGGACAAGAAGCCGGATCCCGGCGTGCCGGCCATGCTGGCGGCGCTGGTCAACAACGACCATCCGGATGTGCTGGCCACCGCCTATGCGCAATCCGAGCCGGACTATGCCAAGGCATCGCCCTTCGAGGCCCTGCTTCAGGACGAGCAGCCCAATGAGGGCCGCTTCATTCCGCCGATGGCCAAGGGCGATCATTCGTGGATCCAGAACCCGCTGCCGGCGAGTGTCTTCTCCAAGAAGGAGCAGGCATGCCTTGCCAACGGAATCTATTTCGAGGCGAGGAGCGAATCCGTGCGCGGCCAGGCCGCTGTCGCCCAGGTCATCCTCAACCGCGTCCGCAATCCGACCTATCCGAATTCGATCTGCGGCGTCGTCTACCAGAACGACAGCTGGTTCAACCGTTGCCAGTTCTCCTTCGCCTGCGACGGCAGGAAGAAGCGCATCGATAGCCCAGCCGCCTACAAGACCGCCCAGGAGATCGCCATGGCCGTCACCGCCGGCAAGATCTTCATTCCGGAAGTCGGATCGTCGACCCACTACTATGCCCAATATGTCCATCCCGGCTGGGCGCGCACGATGCAGAAGATGACCAAGATCGGCCTGCATATCTTCTATCGGACCTATGGCGGCGGCTGGAGCTGAGTGCGGAGCAGCCGCTGATCCTTGATGTGGCGCGCAGCCGATCAAAGAGCCATTGCGCGGGGGATTCGCGCCATGCATCCTCGTCATCCTGGCGGGCACGATGTCGCACCTTCGTAATTCATTGATTTTATTGCCTAAAATACATGGCAATGAACTTCCGCCCGTGGCTTGACGGGCGCAAACCCTCTAACTATGTTGCCGGCGACTTTAGAAGCGGACGGACGGTGACGGTCTGACCGGGCAGGGGGGTTGCGATGGCCGACAAGAATGGGCCAGACGGAACCGGAGAAACCGGCCGCGGCAATCAGCATGAACCCGACATCCGCGACGACGATCTTGAGCGCCGCCGCCGTGACCTTGAAGCTTCGCTTGCGACAAGGCGGCCGGGCCGGCTCGAGGGGAAAGACGACGCGAAAGCGGGCAGTGTGGCCGGTTATGGTCAGGCGCTCAAACTCTCCAGCGAGTTTATCGCCGGGGTGGTGGTGGGTGCCGGCATCGGCTGGGTCATCGACCGTTTGGCGGGGACATCGCCATGGGGTCTGATCGTGTTTCTGCTGCTTGGTTTTGGCGCCGGAGTGCTCAATGTGATGCGTTCCGCCGGCGTCGTGGCAGAATTTGGACAGGGCGATAAATCGCGCCGTGGCCAAGACGACAAGAAATGACCGCGCACCATGTGCGGTAATGGTAACGAGGCCGTACGCGGCATTGACGGGGTTTGAACGTGGCAGCTGACAAGGTCGATCCGATCCACCAGTTCCATATCAACAAGCTGATTCCGATCGACATCGGCGGCTATGACCTGTCTTTCACCAATTCGGCGCTGTTCATGGTCGCAACCGTGATCGTCGCGGCTGGATTCCTGTTTCTCACGACGTCGAGCCGCAGCCTGGTTCCCGGGCGGCTTCAGTCGGTCTCCGAGATGGCGTATGAGTTTGTCGGCAACATGTTGCGCGACGCCGCCGGCACGCAGGGCATGAAGTTCTTCCCTCTCGTGTTCTCGCTGTTCATGTTCGTGCTCGTCGCCAATCTGCTTGGCCTGTTCCCCTATTTCTTCACCGTCACCAGCCACATCATCGTCACCTTCGGCCTTGCCGTGCTGGTGATCGCAACCGTGGTCGTCTACGGCTTCATGAAGCATGGTCTTGGCTTCCTGAAACTGTTCGTGCCGCACGGCGTGCCGGTCTTCCTGCTGCCTCTCGTGGTGCTGATCGAAGTGATCTCCTTCGTGTCGCGCCCGGTCAGCCTCTCGGTTCGTCTGTTCGCCAACATGCTCGCCGGCCACATCACGCTGAAGGTGTTCTCCGGCTTCGTCGTCAGCCTGAGCGCGCTCGGCGCGGTTGGCGTCGCCGGCTCGATCCTGCCTCTGGCGATGGCGGTGGCGCTGACGGCACTGGAACTGCTGGTCGCCTTCCTGCAGGCCTACGTCTTTGCCGTGTTGGCCTGCATGTATCTCAACGACGCCCTGCATCCAGGGCACTAGGTCCAAAAGTTTCCGGCCCAAAGATTTCCAACATTGGCGCCGGATGGAATCGCAACGGAATTTTAGATCCAAAGGAGTTGAACAAATGGACGCAGAAGCAGCAAAGTACATCGGCGCCGGCATCGCTTGCCTGGGCATGGGTGGCGCGGGCATTGGCCTCGGCAACATCTTCGGCAGCTACCTGGCGGGCGCACTGCGCAACCCTTCGGCCGCCGATGGCCAGTTCGGCCGTCTGATCTTCGGCTTTGCCGTGACCGAAGCTCTGGGCATCTTCTCGCTTCTCATCGCGCTTCTGGCCCTGTTCGGCTGAGCACTCGGGAAGATTGGACAGGCCGGCCGCGCAAGCGGCGGGCCTGAATTTCGGGGATAGTCCATGTTCGTGACATCTGCCTTTGCGCAAGAGTCCGCGCCATCAGCCGATACCAGCCACGCTGCGACGGAAGGCGACACGCATTCCGGCACCAGCGTGCCTGCTGAAGCGCATGGCACGTTTCCGCCATTCGATCCGGCGACGTTCCCGTCGCAGCTTCTGTGGCTGGCGATCACCTTCGGGCTGTTCTATCTCTTCCTGAAGCGGGTGGTGATGCCGCGCGTCGGCGGCATCATCGATGTGCGCAACGATCGCATCACGCAGGACCTCGACCAGGCGGCCAGGTTGAAGGGCGAGGCCGACGCCGCCGTTGCTGCCTACGAGCAGGAACTGGCGGAAGCCAAGACCAAGGCCAACGCGATCGGCCAGCAGGCCAACGACGCTGCCAAGGCCGAGGCCGACACCGCTCGCAAGAAGGTCGAGGCCGCGCTCGACGCGAAGCTTGGCGAAGCCGAAGCCCGCATTTCTTCCATCAAGGCCAATGCCATGAAGGAAGTCGGCAGCATCGCCGAGGACACCGCTTCGGCGATCGTCGAGGCTCTGGTTGGCGGCAAGGCCAGCAAGGCCGAGATCGCGGCCGCGGTCAAATCCGTGGCCCGGTGAGGAGCGCATCATGGATTACACATCTCTCGCGACGCTCTGGGCCACGATAGCCCTGATCATCTTCCTCGGCGTTGCCGTCTACATCAAGGTGCCTGGCATGATCGCCAAGGCGCTCGACGCCCGTGCCGCCAGGATCAGCAATGAACTGGACGAAGCGCGCCGGCTGCGCGAGGAGGCCCAGCAGCTGCTCGGCCAGTACCAGCGCAAGCGCAAGGAAGCCGAGCAGGAGGCCGCCGACATCGTCGCTGCCGCCAAGCGCGAAGCCGACATGCTTGCCGCCGACGCGCATAAGAAGACCGAGGACTATGTCGTCAGGCGCACCGCGCTTGCCGAACAGAAGATCGGTCAGGCCGAGCGTGATGCCATCAGCGAAGTGCGCGCCAGCGCCGTCGACATCGCCGTCGAGGCAGCACGCGCGCTGCTTGCCGGCAAGATCGACGCCAAGGCCGGTGCAGATCTGTTCAAGGCTTCGCTCGCGGACGTGAAGTCGAAGCTGAATTAGGCGCTTCGTCTAGCCAGTCATCGAAAGCCGCCCGGGCAACCCGGCGGCTTTTTTGTTGCGGCGCTGAAGCTGCCAATCTCCCCCCTCGTGGGGGAGATGCCCGGCAGGGCAGAGGGGGGGCGTGAAGGAACGCTAACCTTTGTTGTCCTAAGGTCTATCGGGACAAGCCTGAGGGCATAACTGCAATCCGATTGAGAGGCCGGCGGGACAGCGCCCCCCTCTGTCCTACCGGACATCTCCCCCACAAGGGGGAGATTGGCTTGTCGTCGTCGTCGCTCAATCCAGCCCGGCGAAGCTCTCTTCTTCCGCCACGTCCACCTCGGCCCCACCCAGCCGGAATGGCGCAAACGACACGCGGTGCAGCCGCGCCACCGGGCCATGCGCTTCGATCGCGGTGCGATGGCGAACCGTGGCGTAGCCCATATGGACTTCGAACCCGTAGCGGTCGTGATGGTTGCCGCAGCCGCACATCATGCGGTCGCGCATCACCTTGGCGACGATCGAGGCGGCGGCGATCGACTGCGAACGCTGGTCGCCCTTGATCAGCGCGCGCCCTTCACAAGGCAGTCCCGGCGGCACGTCGCGTCCATCGGCAAGCGCAAGCTTCGGCCGGATCGACAGCCCTACCAGCGCGCGCCGCATGGCTTCCAGGCTTGCCTTGAGGATGTTGCTGCCGTCGATGCCCTCGGCGCTGATGGAGGCCATCGAGACCGCCTGTGCGGAGCCGAGAATGCGCAGGAACAGGGCCTCACGCTGTAAATGGCTGAGGCGTTTGGAATCGTCGAGGCCGTCGGGAATGTTGGCGGGATCGAGCACCACCGCCGCGGCGACCACCGGCCCGGCCAGGGGGCCGCGGCCTGCCTCGTCTATCCCGGCGACCGGCCACAGGCCCTCCGCCATCGCCTTCGTCTCGAAGGAGAAGTCGGGCTTCTCGATGATCTCAAAGAGAGGCGGAGAATCAGAACGCGCGCGAGCCATGTTGCGGCGAGGTTCGCATCGGCTCCGATTCTCCGCAAGTCCCTCCGGGTCGGGTGGGGCGCCGGACCGGGAGGGCACCGTCTGCAGGCCGGGGCAGGCCGGACGGGATTCTTGGTGCGCGACGGATCAAACCATCGCGACGAATTGTCTCTTCAAAGCAGCGTCAGTTGCACCTGGTCTTTCCCGGCGGCAACGAACTGATCGGTCCGCAGCGTGCGCCGTTCGGCATTGAGACCAAGCCGCTTGGCTGTGATCTCGAAGCGCCGGCCGATCTGCCAGGCATAGGGACCGGCGCCCTTCATGCGCTTGCCCCATTCCGAATCGTAGTCCTTGCCGTCACGCATGGAGCGGACAAGCGACATCACATGGCGGTAACGGTCGGGATAATGGCGCAGCAGCCAGTCCTTGAAGATCGGGCTGACCTCCAGCGGCAGCCGCAGGATCACATAACCCGCCTCGCGCGCGCCGGCCGCACGTGCCGAATCGAGGATGCGTTCCATCTCCGGATCGGTCAGGCCCGGAATGATCGGAGCCACCATGACCGACGCCGGAATGCCGGCATCCGAAAGCTGCCGGATCGCTTCCAGCCGCTTGGTCGGCGTCGACGCGCGCGGCTCCATGGTGCGCGCCAGCATGCGGTCGAGCGTCGTCACCGACAGCGCCACCTTGGCGAGCCCTCGTTCGGCCATGCGCGACAGGATATCGATATCGCGCGTCACCAGGGCGGACTTTGTCACGATGCCGACCGGATGGCCGCGCGCTTCCAGCACTTCGAGGATTTCGCGCATGATCCGGTACTGCTTCTCGATCGGCTGGTAGGGGTCGGTGTTGGTGCCGATGGCGATGGTGCGCGGCTGATAGCTGTCCTTCGAAAGCTCCTTGTCGAGCAAGCGCGCCGCATCAGGTTTGGCGAACAGCTTCGATTCGAAATCCAGACCCGGCGACAGGCCCATGAACGCGTGCGTCGGGCGGGCAAAGCAATAGACGCAGCCATGCTCGCAGCCGCGATAAGGGTTGATGGAACGGTCGAAGGAAATGTCGGGCGATTCGTTGCGGGTGATGATGGTGCGCGGCTTCTCGACCTGCACTTCGGTCTTGAAGGGGGGCAGTTCTTCCAGCGAATTCCAGCCATCGTCGAACACGTGCCGGCTGACTGGCTCGAATCGGCCGGACGGGTTGATGCCGGCCGACCTGCCGCGGTTGCGGTCCGGGCGGACACGCATGCCGCTCTGCTCGACCATCGCATTGGCCATCTCGGCTCTTCCTGCTCCGAAAGCTGCAATGTCGGCGCGCACGATCTGTTCCATTTTCGCCCGCTCCCAGGGACTGTCCGTGTTGTGTCGAATCGCTCTGTTCATGAAATTATTCCTATTTCATCGATGAGAACAAAGCAAGAACTTTCTATGGTGCGATGCAAAACTGGCGCTGTCCGGCGCTTTCCGCTATTCGGCTAAGGATGCTCAGTGTTCTCATCGAAACCCGCAATGACGAGGAGGGCCTCGCCCGCACGCTCGCCTCGCTGATTGGCGGCGCGGTCGAAGGCGTGGTGCGTGAAGTCATCGTCTGCGACACAGGCTCCACCGACCAGACGCATCGTGTGGCCGAGCATGCCGGCTGTCAGTACGTGACCGGCGGTGTCGCTGCCGGCATCCGCCAGGCCAAGGGGGATTGGTTGCTGCTCCTGGAACCGGGCGCGCGGTTGGTGGAGGGCTGGATCGATGAGGTTGTCGCGCATACGGCCAGGCAGACCATGGCCGCACGGTTTTCGCGCACGCGGGCCAGCCGCACGCCATTCCTGGCACGGGTCTTTTCGGGAAACCGCGCCCTGGCCGACGGATTGCTGATCAGCAAGCGTCAGGCGGCGGCCGCGGCCAAGAGTGCCGGCAGTGCTGAGGCCATCGCCCGCGGCCTCGCAATGAAGCGGCTCGACGCCGAGATCTGGATGGCGCCCGCCAAGCAGGAACGCCGCTCCTCGACATGATTTTTTGCAGCTGCTCAGGCCATTGTGCATTGCACAAAATCTGACGCGGGGTTAGCTTCCGTTCAAGCGGGAATTGGGTTTGGGACATGCCGAGTGGCGAGCACCGATGCGGCATCGGTGGTGCTCTCATAGCCGAGGACCCAATGAAGCTTTCAACCCCCGACACATCCGGCGCGGCCAGTCTCGAGGCTATTGCGCGCGACGGCAGTCTGTTGCGACGCATCGCGGTGCGCATTCCGACCTATCTCAAGGACCTGCGCGAAAACCCCGCCTGGCTGCCGATGTTCGTGCTGGCGCGCACAATGCCTGGACGCCGCATGCATTGGCTGGGCGCAAAACGCGCCCGCCCGGTCGCCAATTCCGGGGATACGATGTTTGCCGGTGTCGAACGGGGAGCGGTCGTCGATGCGTTGCGCTCCGACGGGCTGTTCTCAGGCTTGGTCCTGCCGCCTGATATCCATGAAGAGATCGCCGACTTCGCCGGGCGCACGCCTTGCTACGGCAATTTCGACCGCCGTCTCGAATTCATGCCGGGGGAACATGCCGAGGCCGAGAAACGCCTTGGCCGCTCGCTGCTCAGCGGGCATTTTTTCGAGCGCATCCTCGACTGCCCGGCGGCGCTTGCCATCCAGCGCGATCCGCTGCTTCTGGATATTGCCGCGCACTATCTCGGCGGCCAGGCAAAACTGATCACGACGCGCGTCTGGTGGAGTTTTCCAACCGGTGCCGCTTCGGATGCCGACAAGAACCTCGCCTCGCTCGGCAAGTATCATTTCGACCTCGATGATTGGCGCATGCTGAAATTCTTCTTCTACCTCAAGCCGGTCGACGCCGACACCGGTCCGCATGTCTATGTCAGGGGCAGCCACAAGCGCCGCAGCCTCAAGCACCAGCTCACGCTTCTAGTTGGCCACCCCGCGCAACAGGTCCTGGATGTCTATGGCGAGCAGAGCCCGGTGACGCTGACCGGCGAGGCCGGTCTCGGTTTCGTCGAGGACCCTTTTGGCTTCCATATGGGCACCGTGCCGGCACGCACGCCGCGACTGATGATGGAAGTCGGCTTCGGCGTGTCGCCGCCGTCGCGCCGGCGGTTTCATGGCGAACCGGTCATCCGCTGAGAGCGACGCTTGCCTCGGCTTTACGGAGCTGATTTGCCGCGCCGCAAATGCTCGTCCAGGCGCGGCATGATCTCGACGAAGTTGCACGGCATATGCCGGTAGTCGAGCTGTGCCTTCAGGATGCCGTCCCACGCGTCCTTGCAGGCGCCTGGCGAACCCGGCAGCACGAAGACGAAGGTGGCGTTGACGACGCCGCCGGTCGCCCGGCTCTGGATCGTCGAGGTGCCGATCTTGTCGTAGGAGATCCGGTGGAACACTTCCGAAAAGCCATCCATGCGCTTTTCGAAGATCGGCTCCAGCGCGTCCGGCGTCACGTCACGGCCGGTGAAACCGGTGCCGCCGGTGGTGATGACGACATCGATATTCTTGTCCCGCGACCACGCCAGAACCGTGTCGCGGATTTTTTCCCGATCGTCGGTGACGATATCGCGGGCCGCCAGCATATGGCCGGCCTCGGTGATGCGGTCGGCCAGCGTCTGGCCGGATTTGTCGTCGGCGAGGCTGCGCGTATCTGAAACGGTCAGCACCGCGATGCGCACGGGAATGAAGGAGCGGCTCTCGTCAATTCTGGCCATCCGATCCCTCCGATGCGATGCTGCGCGTCGCCGCGACGAACCAGTCGGGCTGGCGGCCGCGGATTTCGGCGGCGGCGCGCTTGGCGACATTGCCGGTCTCGAACAGGCCGAAGCAGGTGGCGCCGGACCCGGACATCCGTGAAAAACCCGATCCGGCCTTGTTCAGCCAGGAAAGCGCCCTGCCGATAGCCGGCTGCATCGCCAGCGCGGCGGGCTCGAGATCGTTGCGGGTGATCTCCAGCCAGTTGCGCAGGCTATGAAAATCGATGCTGCGCGGCAGCGGCGGCAAGGCCTCATTGTCGCGCCGGGAAAGCGCCGCAAAGACGTCCGCCGTCGAGACCGGGGTGCCCGGATTGACCAGCACCAGGCCAAGCGCCGAAAAATCCGGCACCATCGACAGTTCATCTCCGATGCCGCGCGCGACCAGCGGCTTTGCCGCCAGGCACATCGGCACATCGGCGCCGAGCGAAATGCCGATCCGCGCCAGCTCTGCGCCGTCTATATCCAGGCCCCATGTCTCCACCAGCCCGCGCAGCACGGTCGCCGCGTCGCTCGAACCGCCGCCGACGCCGGAGGCGACCGGCAGGTTCTTTTCCAGCCGGATAGCGACCGGCGGTGTTCTCTCGTGCCCGACCGCCTGTCGCAGGGCATCGCGCGCCCTAGGCACCAGATTGCTGGCGTCGAGAGGAACAGCCGGGGCGTAGCGGCCGGACACGGTAAATTCATCGCTATCGGCAGGCGCAATTTCGACCCTGTCGCCAAACCGCGTGAACACCGCCAGGCTTTCGATCAGATGATAGCCGTCAGGTCGCCTGCCGGTGACATGCAGCGCAAGATTGATCTTGGCGTGCGCGTGCCAGCTACGCGACCCGATGTCGGTGTCCACAATGGTCTGCGAAATGGTGCTCAGTCCTTGGCCAGCCGGTACTCGCCGGTCTTCGGATCCTTGACCAAAGTGCCCATCGCGCCGTTGGCCGTCTGCTTTTCGGTACGCCGCACCTTGGCGGTCACGCGTTCGGCTTCCCTAATGAAGGTGCGGTAGCCGAAATAGGCGGCGACGCCAACGACGGCGAAGAAAATGATCTGCGGCATGCCAAAACTCCTCCCACGCTGGGCCGGCGAAGGCGGCCGGTCGGGTCGGTTAAGCTCTCATGCTAGACGCTTTTGCCGGGTTTTCAAAGCCCGAAGCGAGACCACAATGCGCGCTCTTCCGCCGCGTCGATCACGCCGCTGGCGGCGGCGGCTGCGATATCGGGCGCTGAAAAGCCCTTGCTTGAGCCAAACAGGCCGAAGCGGCTGAGGAAACCGCGCGGTGTCGTGATCAGCCTGAGCTGGGTTTTCGCCCCGAAACGGGTCTTGAGCACCGTGCGCATGTCGCCGAGCGCATCGACCAGGCCGAGTTCAAGGCCCTTGATGCCGGTCCAGAACAGGCCTGTGAACAGGTCCGGGTCGTCTTTCAGTTTCGCGCCGCGCCGCTCCTTGACGAGGTCGATGAACGTGCCGTGCACCTCGAGCTGCAGCGCCTTCAGCCGCTCGACATCTTCCTTTTTCTCGGGCTTGAACGGGTCGAGCACCGCCTTGTTCTGGCCGGCGGTGTGGACGCGTCGCTCGATGCCGATCTTCTTCATCAGTTCCGGGAAGCCGAACGAAGCCGAGACCACGCCGATCGACCCGACGATGGAGGATGGGTCGGCGAAGATCTCATCACCGGCAACCGCGATCATGTAGCCACCCGACGCCGCCACGTCTTCGACGAAGACCAGTACCTTTCTGTTCTTTTCCGTGGCCAGGTCACGGATGCGCTTGAAGATCAGCCGCGACTGCACCGGCGAGCCGCCGGGCGAATTGATCGAGATGGCGACTGCCGGGGCGTCGTAGGAAAACGCCTTCTCGATGAGGCCAGCGGTGGAGGCCAGCGACAGGCTCGGCCGGAACTGGCCACCGCCTGCCATGATGGTGCCGTGCAGCCGGATGACCGGAATGGTGACGACGGTGGAGCGCCAGGATTTCGGCAGCAGGCGGTTGATAAGGCGTTTCACGAGGGCGTGGTCTCCGGTCGATAGGTTGCAGGCATGTAGGGATTTCCCGGCCAACGGCAATGTGGCCAGGCAGAATAGCTCAATCTCCGAACAGCGAGGCGAGGCCGTTGGTGATCATTTCGCTGCGCTCGTCGGGGCCGTTGCCTGATTGCGCGTGCAGCATCAGGGGCGGGCGGATGGCAAGCTTTCCCCGTGTCCCGAGCGCTGCCCGCACAACGATGCGGATTGCCGCGGCGTCTGGGCGAGGGTGGACGGCGAGCATTTCGGCATCGCCGAAGCGCCCTGCGATCGCATCGAGAATGGCGCCGAGCTGTTCGGGGCGGGCGATCACGGCAAGCCCGCCGCGCGGCCTGACAACCGCCGCCGCACTGCGGATCCAGCTCTCGAACACCCCGTCCTCCATGACATGGGCCTCTTTTCTGAGGCGATCGGGGGAGGCGCGGTCCCGGGGGGCGTTGAAGGGCGGGTTCATGATGACGAAGTCGAAATCATTGTCGGCGAGGCCGGCGGCCGCCCGCGCCCGGCCCGATACGGTGACATCGGCGACCAGCACGGAGGCGCGATCGCTCAGATGGGCATTGCCGGGATGGGCAAGGGTGGCTGCCGCGAAGGCCGCCATTTCCGGCGCGCGTTCGACAAGCACCGCCTCGGCGGCCGGGCAGCGCGACAGCACCGCCAGGCCGGCGGCCCCGGCACCGGCACCGAAATCGGCGAGACGACCGGCAAGAGAGGACGGCACGGATGCCGCCAGCATCATCGCATCCATGCCGGCGCGATGACCGCCTTGCTTGGGCTGCACCAGCCAGAACCGGCCGCGATGGAAAGCGTCGACCGTATGGGCCGGCGTGTCCGGGACAAGGGCGGCGGGCGCGGCGGACATTATCTTCCGCGGATTTCGTTGGCGATGCCGGCATCCGTCAGGATGCGCCGTGCCGCGTCGGCCTGGTCGGCGTCGACCATGACGCGCTTCTGCAAAAGACCGATCGACCCTTCGAGAATGCTCATATTCTGGTCGGCGACAAAGCAGGCAATGCCGGCGTCGCGCATCAGCGATTCGACAAAGGAAATGATCACGGCATCGTTGGTGCGGACTAGTTCTATCATCGTATGAAACTCGCAGTTTGCGCTATTGATGTAAACGGGCAGGGGATTCCGGGGCAGAGCCGTTCCCTTGGGGTCGTTGACATTCTGTCGCCGCCGCCGCGCCAATTCGCCACTTGCCGTGCCCATGTCCGCCGCCCTAGAGTCCATACAGGGACTAAGGGTGCCGTCGCACGCTCTATACCAAGACGGGAGTGATTGTCGTGGGTGTCGTTCTCAACATCGAAAACGGGAAGCGGGAGCCCGCCTCCATCAAGGATCTGATCGATCTGACTGCCGCCGATATGGGGCGCGTCAATGAATTGATCCTGTCCAAGGCCGGCTCCGACGTCGAGATGATCCCGGAGGTCGCCAACCATCTGATCTCGTCCGGCGGCAAACGGCTGCGGCCGATGCTGACGCTGGCCGCAGCCCAGATGTTCGGCTATGCCGGCGAGGGCCACGTCAAGCTCGCCACCTCCGTCGAATTCATGCACACCGCGACGCTTCTGCACGACGATGTCGTCGACGAGAGCGGCATGCGCCGCGGCAAGAAGACCGCCCGCATGATCTGGGGCAACCAGGCAAGCGTGCTGGTCGGCGACTTCCTGCTCGGCCAGGCCTTCCGCATGATGGTCGATGTCGGCTCGCTCGAAGCGCTCGATATCCTGTCGAGTGCGGCCTCGATCATCGCCGAGGGCGAGGTGATGCAGCTTGCCGCCGCCAAGAACCTCGAAACCACGGAGGACGAGCATTTCGCCGTCATCAAGGCCAAGACCGCCGCACTTTTTTCGGCTGCTGCCGAGGTCGGCCCGGTCATCGCCCAGGCGACGCGCAACGATCGCGCCGCGCTGCGCTCCTATGGCATGAATCTCGGCCTGGCCTTCCAGCTGATCGACGACGCGCTGGACTATGGCGGCACCAGCAAGGATCTGGGCAAGAATGTCGGCGACGATTTCCGCGAGGGCAAGGTGACGCTTCCGGTCATTCTCGCCTATCGGCGCGGCACCAAGGCCGAGCGCACCTTCTGGAAGCGCGCCATCGAGGACAATGTCGCCGATGACGCCGGCCTGGAAAAGGCGACCGGCCTGATGACCCGCCACGGCGCCATTGCCGACACGATCGGGCGTGCCCGCCATTTCGGCGAGATTGCCCGCGACGCGCTGGCGCCGCTCGAAGCGACGCCGCAGAAATCGGCGCTGATCGACGTCATCGATTTCTGCATCAGCCGGGTCAACTAAAGGCTGGTCTTTCGCGACGCTACCTCTGGCCTGCGCTAAGAGGAAGTTTAGGAATTCGGTCCCGCCGTCTCGACAAGCCGCCCTGCCGCAAATTATCTATAAAACATGGCAAAGGGCACAGACGACACCATCGCGGTGCGCATCAGCAAGGTTCTGGCGGACCGCATCATCTCCGGTGCGATCGAGCCGGGGGCCAGGCTTCGGCAGGATCATATCGCCGAGGAATTCCAAACCAGCCATGTTCCGGTGCGCGAGGCCTTCCGCCGCCTCGAGGCGCAAGGGCTGGCCATCGGCGAGCCGCGCCGCGGCGTGCGTGTCGCGTCTTTCGATCTGGGCGAGGTCAAGGAAGTCGCCGAAATGCGCGCCGCCCTTGAAGTGCTGGCGCTGCGCCACGCCGCGCCGCATCTGACATCGGCCATTCTCGATCTCGCCGAGGAGGCGACCAAGGCCGGCGACAAGTCCCGCGATGTCAGGTCCTGGGAGGAAGCCAACCGCGCCTTCCACCGCTTGATCCTGTCGCCATGCGGCATGCCGCGCCTGCTCGCCACCATCGACGATCTGCACGCGGCAAGCGCCCGTTTCCTGTTCGCGGCATGGCGCTCGGAGTGGGAGACGCGCACCGATCAGGACCATCGCGCGATCCTCGCCGCCTTGCGGCAGGGAAACACCGAATCGGCGGCCGTCACACTGGGGCGGCATGTCCAATGGATTGGCCGCAAGCCGGTCCGGACGGCTTCCGGAACGACGCGCGAAGCCTTCGCCATCGTAGGCTAGAGCGGTTCACGACTTGATGGAATCGTAGGGGATTCCCGATTTGTGAGTTTTGTGATTCAAGATGCTGGCTGGAGTGGAGGCCAGCATCTGATGACGCGACCTTTTTCCAATGATCTTCGCGAA
>NZ_RZPW01000480.1:0-4907 GCF_003998455.1 Mesorhizobium sp. M7A.F.Ca.CA.001.08.2.1
CGGCGGGGCATTGCCTCATCAATACCAGCGACGCACTTTGCCGCTATGTCATCGTCGGCGAGCGCAACCCGAATGAAGTGGTCGTCTACACCGCCTCCAACAAGGTGCTGGTACGCGCCCTGGGCCGCCGCGCGATCTTCGATCTCGCTGCAAACCGAAGCTACTGGGACGGCGAGAACACCGGCCTTACCGCCGGCGATCCGCTGCCGTCGGATGTGACGGCCGGTGTCACCAAACCCCCAGCCGCGCCGATCCCGCCGATCGCCAGCGATGCTGTCGAATGGAAGGTCGAGGGCGAAGGTCTGCGGTTCGGCGGCCGGTCCAGGCACCTGACTTATGCCGCGCTGGGACGCTCCGACTATCATGTCGGCATGCTGATCGAAGCGCCGGCGCCCGGCATGCGCCTGGCGCCCCGGCACTATCACATGCTGGAAGAGGAGCATGCGCTGATCCTGGAAGGGGAGGTGACGCTGCTGCTTGGCGAGGAGCGCCACGAAATGAAAGCCGGCGACTATGTCTGCTTTCCGGCCGGCCTGGCGGTCGGGCATTCCTTCCTCAACAGCGGCACGGGGCCGTGCCGTTACCTGATGATCGGCGAGAAAAATCCCAACGAGGTCTGCGTCTATCCAGATTCCAACAAGATGGCGGTCGACGCCTTGCGCCGGCGCGACGGCATTTTCGACATGGGAGCGGTGAGGCGGTACTGGGACGGCGAAGAGATGGAGTAGCCCCCGGCTTCACAGCTCCTTCTCCGCCAACTCCCTGAATTCGTCGGGAACCGAGCGCGCCGCCTCCAGTGCCACGGTGCCGTAGCCGACCGCCTGTTTGCCGAAGCGCTCGCGGATCTTGTCGATGGCGCGGTCGGCGTCGAAGCGTGCTAGGCCCTTCTTCGTGCCGGGCCGGCGCCTCTCGTCGGCGAGGCCAAGCGGCAGGTGGAGCTGCAACTCGAAGCTTTCCTCAAGATGCGAGACCGAGATCGCCAGCAGCGAGATCGTTTTCTCCTGTGGATTGTCGGCAAGCACGCCGCGCACCAGATCGCCGGCGATCTCGGCCAGCATCGCGGTTGCCGAGATCGGCTGGTCAAGCGTGATCGAGCGGGTGACGGCTCTGAGATCGGCAAAGCGCACGCGTACCGTCACCGTGCGGCCGGGCCTTGCCTTGGCGCGCAGCCGACTGGCGACGCGGTCGGCCAGATGCAGCAGTGTCGGCACGATGACCCGTGCCACAGCCGGCTTCTGGCCAAGCGCCGATTGGGCGCCGGCCGAATGCGCGCGGCGCTTCGTCTCCAGCTTTCGCGGGTCGCGGTTCCAGGACAGGGCGGCGAGCTTTTCGCCGGCGGCGGGACCGAGCAGGCGCGTCAGCGCGCCGCGATGCGTCCTGGCCAGTTGACCGATGGTCTCGACGCCGATCTCGGCCAGCCGCGCCCTGGTCGCCGGGCCGACGCCCCACATCAGTCCGACCGGCAGATCATGCAGGAAGGCGAGTTCCGTGCCGGGTTCGACGACCACCAGCCCGTCGGGTTTGGCGACCTGCGAGGCGATCTTGGCCAGATGCTTGGTGCGCGCCACGCCGATCGAGATCGGCAGGCCGAGTTCGGCCCGCACGCGGCGGCGGATGGTTGTCGCGATCTCCTGCGGCGAGCCGAACAGATGCGTGCAGCCGGCGACGTCGGCAAACGCCTCGTCGATGGAAATGCGCTCGACTACAGGCGTAAAATCGTCGAGCACCTTGATCGCCGCATCGCCCAGCCGCTGGTAATGGCTGAAATTGCCGCCGACGAAGATCAAATGCGGGCAGAGTTCGCGCGCCCTGCGCCCCGGCATGCCGCCACGCACGCCGAAGGCGCGCGCCTCATAGGAAGCGGCGAGCACGACGCCGCCGCCCACCGCGATCGGCTTGCCGCGCAGCGACGGATCGAGCAACTGCTCGACAGAGGCGTAGAAAGCGTCGAGATCGGCATGCAGGATGGTGGCTGTCGTTTCCATCGACCGCACATCCGCAGTTGCTGATAGAATAGAACAAATAAAGAACAAAGATGGATGGTTGTCAAGCGAAGAGCGATTGGGTGCGGCAACAGCCATGCCGGTTCGGCTTGAACGCAACCGCCTAGACACTATGCTCCGTTCGCAGCGCCGCTTTCATCTTTTCCAGCGCTGCTTCGCCGCCTGCCGCCAACTGGTTGGCAATCCTGGCCAATCTCTCGTCGGCCTTGCGGTGCCTGCTGCCCCAGGCGCCGAGCGTCGCCAGCACCGGCAATAGGTCGATGCCAGCTTCGGTCAGCCGGTAGACTGTTCTCAAGCCATGCGTCGGGTCGTCGCTTCTGGTGAGGATGCCTTCGTCCTGAAGCGTTTGCAGTCGCTCGGCCAGCGTGCGCGAGGAGATGCCTTCGTCGGATTGCAGGAATTCGCGAAAGTGCTTTTTCCCGGCGAAGACCATGTCGCGGATGATGAGCAGCGTCCAGCGGTCGCCGATGAGTTCGAGCGACAGGTTGATCGGGCAGTCGGATTTTTCGCGCGTCGCCATCTATGGTTCCATTTCTAAATCACTTTACTATTGACATCGTTTTGGCCTTGCGTCAACAGTTCCAAATGTAAACTGTTTTGCGATAGCCGTGAGGAGAATGACGGTGAAAAAGCTGGTCCTGCAGATGCAGATGTCGGTCGACGGCTTTGTCGGCGCCACCGAGGATCATTCCTGGCAGCTCTGGGAGTGGGGTGACGAGAGCGCCTGGGACGATGAGCTGAAGCAGGACTTCAACGCTGTCTTCACAGGCGTCGATACCATCCTGCTCAGCCGCAAGATGGCGCAGGAGGGCTATCTCACCCATTGGGGCAATGCCGCCAAGAAGTTTCCGCACGATCCGTTCTACGCCTTTGCGCAACGCATCGTCGACGCCCGCAAGGTGGTGCTCAGTGATAAGCTCAAGCAATCGGCCGGGGAGCCGGTCTGGGAGCGCACGAGCGTGGCCAGCGGCGACCTGCCGCGCGAAGTCAATGCGCTGAAAGCGGGCGAGGGCGGCGACATGGCCGTGTTCGGCGGCGCCGGTTTCGCGTCGGCGCTGATCGCGGCCGGGCTGGTCGACGAGTTTCAGCTTTTCATCAACCCGGCGGTGCTGGGTGCGGGCCGCCGGATTTTTGATCAGGGCGGTCTTAGAAACCTGCGGCTGCTCGGCTCGAAGGCCTATGACTGTGGCATGGTGGTCAGTCGCTATGCACCGGCGGGGTGAGGGGGACCTCCATCTTATCCCTGCTCACTTCGCATCGTGAAAAATAATCCCGACCGTGTGGCGCATGCCTGAGCGCAGGCGGCTGACGCCGTGGCGCAGATTGACGCGGTAATTGCCTTTGGTGCCCTGCACCGGCCGGTTGTGGACGGCAAAGACAACGGCGTCGCCCTGGCGCAGCGGCACCACCTCGATCCGGCTCTGCATGCGCGGCCGCTGCTCGGTCAGCGCGAACTCACCGCCGGTGAAATCCTGGCCCGGCTCGGAGAGCAGGATCGCCACCTGCAGCGGAAAGGCGAGGTCGCCATAGAGATCCTGGTGCAGGCAGTTGAAGTCGCCAGGCACATATTGCAGCAGCAGCGGCGTCGGCCGCGTCTGACCGGCGGCATGACACTGATCGAGAAACGCGGCATGCGTCGCGGGATAACGCATGGCCTGCCCCATCCGCTCGCTCCACCGGTTAGCGACCTCGGCCAGCCTGGGATAGAGCGCGCTGCGCAGGCCACCCAGCAGGTCGGGCAAGGGATAGCGGAAGTAGCGGTACTCGCCCTTGCCGAAGCCGTGCCTGGCCATATGGATGTGGCTGCGGAAATGCTTCTCCTCGGGATAGAGGCCCGCGATCTGCCGGCACTCTTCGGGCGACAGCAGCTTTTCAATCACCGCGCAGCCGAAGCCGTCGAGTTCGGCGGCAAGGGCGGGCCAGTCGTAACCCGCGACACGCGTCCGAGCAGCTTCAACCGCCGATGCGGCAACCCTGGCATGGGCATTCATATCGTAGCCTCCTTGTCGATCAGAGCGCGCTTGCGCTCGACGCCCCAGCGGTAGCCCGACAGCGTGCCGTCGGCGCGGACAACACGGTGGCAGGGAATGCCCAGCGCAATCGCGTTGGCTGCACAGGCCGTCGCCACGGCACGGGCGCCGTCCGGCTGGCCGAGGCGCTGGGCCAGCGCGGCGTAGGTGATGGTGGCGCCGCACGGGATGCCTCGGAGCGCCTCCCACACGCGCTGCTGGAATGGCGTGCCGCGGCGTAGGTCGAGCGGCAGGTCGAGGCCGACGCCAGGCGTTTCGATGAAGCGCGCGATTGCCGCGAGATCGTCGCGCAAGGTGGCCCCGTCTTCGACCAGTAGCTTGCCCGGGAAGCGATGGCCAAGATCCCGCTCCAGTGTGTCGGCGTCCGAGCCGATCAGGATGGCGCAGACGCCGATAGCGCTGCGTGCCGCCAGGATTTTACCGATCGGGGATTCGCCGATGGCGTAGGTTATGATATCGAGGGCGGCGAGCTTGGTGGCTGTCGCCGGAATATTGGTTTGTACGAGGTTCATTGCCTTCACTCCTTTGTCTGTGCCTGAACCCTAGCCACGTGCTGATTGGCGCTCACTCCGATGCTTGCTTTCAAATTCGAATCTCCAAGGCAGGTGCTCTACGGCGCCGTAGAGCGCCGATTTCGATCATTGGCACTTCGCCTGAGGATGTCATGCGACACGGGTGACGGAAATTTCGCCCAGCATGAACACTTCGCCTGATGACAGGCGCAACTCAACCTCGCCGGTTGCGGTGCGGCTCCATTCGGCTTTGCCATCATCGACCATCTGGCCGATGGCGGTCATCACCCGTGATTTCGCGTCAGGGGCGCGGCGGCTGCCGGCAGCTTGGGTCTGGATGTTCGCATCGGTGGTGGGAGACC
>NZ_RZPW01000481.1:0-4889 GCF_003998455.1 Mesorhizobium sp. M7A.F.Ca.CA.001.08.2.1
TCCCAGAGGAAATGCTTCGGCTTGCGCCCGGCCATTGCGGTCATTCGCGTCCCTCCCAGTTGCTGCGGAACGAGGTCAGCATGCCGGTCAGCCGGCGCGCGTCGTCCTCACTGACCTTGCCCAGCAATTCGCCGATCCAGCCTTCATGCGCCGCGGCGATCGCGGCAAAGGCCTGCGTGCCTTCCTCGGTCAGCCGCACCATCGAGGTGCGGCGGTCGCCATTGCGCCGCGCGCGGGCGACAAGTCCTTCCGAAACCAGCCGGTCGACGATGCCCGTGACATTGCCGTTAGAGACCAGCAGGAAACGCGACAGGTCGCTCATCAGCATGCCTTCCGGCGCGCGATAAAGCGCTGCCATCACGTCGAAGCGCGGCAGCGTGGTGTTGAAGTCCTTCTTCAGCCGCTCGCGCAGCTCGGCCTCGATCGTGCGCGAGGCGCGCAGCAGCCTGATCCACAGACGCAAGCGGTCCTTGCCGGGTCCCGACGGCGCGGGCAGGGGGCCGGCTACCATGTTTCGCCTCCTGAGATGGAAATCGCCTGTCCGGTGATCGATTGGGCGGCGTCGCCGCACAGCCACAGCACGGCGGCGGCGACCTCATCCGGCTGGATGAAGCGGCCTTGCGGGTTGGTCGAGGCGAGGCTTGACCGCGCTTGCTCGACCGAGCGGCCGGTCTTCTCGATGATGCGCCGGATGGACTCTTCCAGCATTTCGGTTTCCACAAAGCCTGGGCACACCGCGTTGACGGTGACGCCGGATTTCACTGTTTCGGCGGCAAGCGCCCGCATCAGGCCGATGACGCCATGCTTGGCGGCGACGTAAGACGCGACATAGGCGTAGCCTTTCAGGCCGGCGGTCGAGGCGATGAAAACAATTCGTCCCGTTTTCCGCGCGGCCATGCCGGCCAGCGCGGGCTTCACCGTCAGGAAGGCGCCGGTCAGATTGACGTCGAGCGTCCGCTGCCAGTCGCTGAGCGCGGTTTTGTGCGCCGGCGCGCTGCCGGCCATGCCGGCATTGGCGACGACGATGTCGAACGGGCCGCGCGCGGCTTGCGCCCTCTCGTAGAGCGCCGCCATTGCCGCCTCGTCGGTGACATCGGCGGCGATGCCAGAGATGCGGTCGTTTTCGCCGGCCACCTCGGCGAGCTCTGCTTCCCGGCGGCCGCAGATGGTGACGCCGATGCCGGCAGCAGCCAGCGCCAGCGCGATGGCCCGCCCGACGCCGGAGCCGCCGCCAGTGACCAGCGCATGCTTGCCGGGTATCGTCGCGGCGGCCGTCATACTTTCAGCCCCGCTGCGGCGTCGCGCTCGGCCAGACGGTAGAGCTGGTCGCGTCCGGGCAGATAGGGATCAGGCCATTTGACACCGCGGTCGCCGAGCGTGACGGCGGCATGCAGCGTCCAGTAGGGATCGGCGAGATGCGGCCGCGCCAGCGCCACCAGGTCGGCGCGGCCGGCCATCAGGATCGAATTGACATGGTCCGGCTCGTAGATGTTGCCGACCGCCATCGTCGCCATGCCGACCTCGTTGCGGATGCGGTCGGAAAACGGCGTCTGGAACATGCGGCCATAGACAGGCTTGGCCAGTGCCGAGGTCTGGCCTGCCGAGACATCGCAGATGTCGACGCCGGCCTCATGCAGCAGCCGCGCGATCTCGACCGCGTCGGCCGGCGTCACGCCCTCGATGCCGACCCAGTCATTGGCCGAAATGCGCATCGAGATCGGCTTCTCCGCCGGCCAGGCGGCGCGCACCGCGCGGAAGATTTCGAGGGGATAGCGCATGCGATTGTCCAGCGAACCGCCATATTCATCCGTGCGCCGGTTGGTGACCGGCGTGATGAAGGACGACAAGAGATAGCCATGCGCGGCGTGGATTTCGAGCATGTCGAAGCCGCAACGATCGGCCATCTCGGTGGACGCCACGAATTCGTCGCGCACGCGGTCCATGTCGGCGCGGTTCATCGCCTTCGGAACCTGATTCTGCGGCGACCACGCAACGGCCGAAGCCGCCATCACCGGCCAGTTGCCTGAGACCAACGGCACGTCAGTGCCCTCCCAGCCGAGCCGGGTCGAGCCCTTGGCGCCGGAGTGGCCGATCTGGGCGCAGATCTTGGCCTCGGTCTCGGTGTGGACGAAATCGACCAGCCGCTTCCACGCCACCTCATGCTCGGGCGCGTAGAAGCCGGGACAGCCGGGCGTGATGCGCCCTTCCGGGCTGACGCAGGTCATCTCGATATAGATGAGGCCGGCGCCGCCCTTGGCGCGCTCGGCGTAGTGGGTGAAATGCCAGTCGGTCGGACAGCCGTCGACAGCCTTGTACTGCGCCATCGGCGAAACGACGACGCGGTTCTGCAGCCTCATGTCGCGCAGCTTGAACGGCGCGAACATCGGCGCGCGGCGCAGGCTGTTGCCGCCGGCGCCCGCCTGGCGCTGGAACCATTCTTCCGCGCTTTCAAGCCATTCGGCATCGCGCAGTCGCAGATTCTCGTGGCTGATACGCTGCGAGCGGGTCAAAAGCGAATAGTTGAACTGCACCGGATCGAGGCCGAGATAGCGCTCGACCTCCTCGAACCATTCCAGCGAATTGCGCGCCGCCGATTGCAGCTTGAGCACCTCGGTGCGGCGGGCATCCTCATATCTGCGGAAGGCGGCATCCAAGTCCGGCTCGGTTTCGACATATTCGGCCAGCGCCACAGCACTTTCCAGTGCCAGCTTGGTGCCGGAGCCGATCGAGAAATGCGCCGATGCCGCTGCATCGCCCATCAGCGCGAGATTCTTGTAAGACCAGCGCTCGCACAGCACGCGCGGGAAATTGATCCAGGCCGAACCGCGGATATGGTTGGCATTCGTCATCAAGGCGTGGCCGCCGAGATGTTTTTCGAAGATCCGCTCACAAACGGCGATCGATTCCTGCTGCGACATCGCACCGAAGCCGAAGGCAGCCCAGGTCTGCTCGCTGCACTCGACGATGAAGGTCGCGGTGTCGCTGTCGAACTGGTAGGCGTGGGCCCACACCCAGCCATGCTCGGTTTTCTCGAAGATGAAGGTGAAGGCGTCGTCGAATTTCTGGTTGGTGCCGAGCCAGACGAACTTGCATTTGCGGGTGTCGATGTCGGGCTTGAAGATGTCGACGAAGCTGTTGCGCGCCCTTGAGTTCAGGCCGTCGGCAGCGACGACCAGATCGTGCGTCGCCATGTAGGGCTTGGGATCTGCAATGTCGGTCTCGAACATCAGCTTGACGCCGAGTTCACGCGCCCGGCGCTGCAGCAGGACCAGCAGCCGCTTGCGGCCGATGCCGCAGAAACCGTGCCCTGACGAGACCGTGCGCACGCCGTCATGAATGACGGCGATGTCGTCCCAGTAGGCAAAGTGCTTCTTGATCCAGACGGCGCTGACCGGATCGTTTTTCGACAGATTGTCGAGCGTTTCGGCCGACAGCACGACGCCCCAGCCGAACGTGTCGTCGGCGCGGTTGCGCTCGAACACCGTCACATCGTGGGCGGCGTCCCTCAGTTTCATCGAAATGGCAAAGTAGAGGCCGGCTGGTCCGCCGCCGAGAACCGCAACCTTCATCTGTGCGATCTCCTCTTCGCTTGCTGGAGTTCAGTATCGCGCCGGCGACAAGATATTTCAAGCTTAAAGTTTTATATCAGAACGATCGTCCTGACATGGCGAAAGCGCGCCTGCGTGTCATCGCGCAAGCGCGCTGCCGGATCACTTTTCCGGGTTCTTCGGGCTCCACAGCACCGTCTCGGCGCCCTTCTCATAGGCCATGCCATCGGGATAGCTGATCGCTTCCAGTTGCAGCCCCCACGGCGCCTGGAAATAGAGGATGGTCTGGCCGGCGGCCGGCCCTTCCTTGACCGGCAGCGGCCCCATCCGCGTCTTGACGCCCTTGCCTTCGAGATAGGCTTTGGCAGCAGCGACGTCGTCGACATAGAAGGCGATGTGGAAGCCGCCAATGTCGCTGTTCTTCGGCGTCAGGTCCTTCTGGTCCGGTGCTGTGTATTTGAACAGCTCGATGTTCGAGCCGTAGCCACAACGCACCATGGTGACCTCTTCGATCACCGCCTTCGGATCGACGCCCAGGAGATCCTGCATGAAGGTGCCCTTGTCGTCGGCGAACGGGCCGAACGACATCGCCTTCTTGCAGCCGACCACTTCGGTGAAGAAGTCGACCGCCTGCTTCATGTCGGGAACCGTGATCCCGGTGTGGTCGTGGCCGCGCATGCCCGGGATCGAATCCGCCGAGGCCATGCCGGCGCTGCCGAGCATTGCGGCGGCGAGCGTTGCAATTGCGATTGTGGTCTTCATGTCAGTCCTCTCCATTTGGCGGGACTTGGGTCTTTGTGGTCGCACGTCCGAGGCCCGCTCGTCGGCGTGCGTATGCATTCATGGCGGCGCCTTGGCGGCGGAAGGAATGTCCAGCCAACTCGCATCGATCTCGGGCAGCGGAATGGCCGCGATGAGATCGCGCGTGTAGCTTTGCCGCGGCTTGTCGAACAAGGTGTCGGTGGCGCTCGCTTCGACGATCACGCCTTCGCGCATGACGATCACCTGCCGGCACAGCCGCCGGATGACCGACAGATCGTGGCTGATGAAAGCGACGGTCAGCCCCATCTCCGCGGCAAGCTCCTCCAGCAGGGTGAGGATCTGCGCCTGCGTCGAGACGTCGAGGCCCGAGACGATCTCGTCGGCCAGCACGAATTTCGGCGACAGCGCCAGAGCGCGCGCAATGCCGACGCGCTGGCGCTGGCCGCCCGACAGTTCGTGCCGATAGCGGCTGGCGAAACTTTGCGGCAGGCCGACACGCTGCAGCGCCTCGGCGACGCGCGCCTTCAGGTTGTCGCCAAGACCATTCTGCTTCAAAGGCGCGGCGATAATGCTGGCAAT
>NZ_RZPW01000482.1:0-4868 GCF_003998455.1 Mesorhizobium sp. M7A.F.Ca.CA.001.08.2.1
CTGTTGGAGCGCCCCAATATCGATCTCTTGAAACTAGATGGGAGGAAGCAATGAATCCGGATCGCCGTCGGCTTTTGAAACTCGTGTCCGGTGCTGCGCTCGCTGGCGTTACGTCAACGGCACCTTTGCGGCCCGCCTTCGCGCAGCAGAAGCTGCGCATCGGATTGGTTGTCAAGGTCATGGGCATCAGCTATTTCGACGTGACCCGCGATGGTGGTCAGCAAGCGGCCGATGAACTAGGCAATGTCGAACTCGTTTACACGGGTCCGACCGCAGCGACCGTCGAACAGCAGATTGCGGTCATCGACGCGCTCGTCGCCCAGAAAATCGACGCTCTTGTCATCTCGGCCAACGACGCCACAGCCCTCATCCCTACAGGCAAGAAGGCGATGCAGCGTGGCATAAAGGTCATCTCCTTCGATTCTGCGATCGCGCCGGAAGGCCGCATAATGCATGTGAACGCCCCGCACGATGACTTAATCGGCGCCAATGACGTGCGCATGATCAGCAAGACGCTCGGTGGCGAAGGCGAGGTCGCAATTCTGTCGGCAACCTCGCAGGCAACCAACCAGAACCTCTGGATCGAGAAGATGAAGGAGGAGTGGCAGAAGGAGAAATATGCCAAGCTAAAGCTGGTCGGCGTGGTCTATGGCGACGACGCGGCGGACAAGAGCTATCGCGAGGCGCAGGGACTCATAAAAGCGTACCCAAATTTGAGGGCCATTATCTCGCCGACCGCCGTCGGCATTGTCTCCGCCTGCCGGGCGGTTACCGATGCAGGTCAGTTGGGCAAGATATTTGTTACGGGCCACGGCCTGCCTTCGGAGATGAAGCCAAACGTGCTTTCCGGTGTGACCGATACGTTCCAGCTTTGGAGTCCTGCTGATCTCGGCTACGCGGCCGTCATGTATGCCGGCATGCTCGCGCGTGGGCAAACCGACGGTGCAGCCAACAGCACCACCAAGATCGGTCGTCTCGGCGACATGACCGTGGAGGCGGACGGCAGCGCTTATCTCAAGGACCTGTTGGTATTCGATAAGTCGAACATCGAAGAGTGGGCGACGAAATTTTAAGCGTCAGGAGTTTCGGACGCCTGGTTGTGCGTGATCTCGAAGCGAACCAAAGTTTCGTCAACGGGCAAACTCTCGCGCTTTACGGGAGGTCGTGATTGCGGGCTTTTAATCAGCCGATCTGAACGAAGTTTGCCCCGGGGACACTTGCCGCAGGGGAAGTTTCGGCGCTCTGGGCCGGCATGCCGATCCGATCGTGCCGTTCGGATTCCTACCGGGCGGCACTGGGCTGAAGCTTCTGCGCTACGGGCGTGTCCGTGACGACCTTATCCTCGACGCAGAGCGCTTCTGTCTGGACACAGAAATTCGCCTTGTCAGTAGGGTGCAAGGGAATTGCTCCGTGGAGAGGGCGAACAGTTCGCAAATGATTCCGCGATACGCGGCGAACCCTAGTACCCTGCTGCAGCCAGCCCGTCAGCGTGCATCTCCAAACGCGATGACATGTTTTCCATATGAGACTCCCTCACGCCGGCAGTTGCGGTAAAAACCCTGGAAAAGAACCCGAGCCACAGAATTGGGCTGAGCCCACGGTGTAGGCGGATATTTGTCGTGGGGGAGGAGCGTTGCCGCAACCCTACCATTTGCGCCATCGCCAGACAGTCTGGTTGGCGGCGATTATGCGCCCGAACCCTTGGTTCACGACAATCCAAACCGCCTTAAACGACAAATATTAATGAGGAGGAATTAATAAATGCCAATGAAGACACTTGCTGCTGTCGGCCTGACAATAGCTATCGCTCTGACCGGTACTGTCCCGACATCAGCCCAGATGAAGAGCAGCACGTTCAACATTCTGATGCTGACTGATCTTTCCTCGGTCTATTCAGAAACCTCAGGTCCAGGTGATGTGGAATTCGCAAAGATGGCGGTCGAAGATTTCGGTGGCAAGGTCAACGGGGTTCCGATAAAAGTCATCGTCGTCGACAACAAGCTTGATCCGGCGCTGTCCGTCAACAAGGCACGCGAGATCATCGATTCCCAGGGCGTGAATCTGATAACGGACGTGTCGAGCTCGGCGGCCGCGATCGCTGTTGCCAAGCTTGCCAACGAACGACACATTCTGACGACTTTCGTCAGCCCAGGAACCATGGCACTTTCCAACGAGGCCTGCGGTAAATACACTTGGCACTACGGTTACGATACTTCAGCCATGTCGGTCCCAGTCAAACAAATGACCAAGGAGGGCACTAAGAAGTGGTACTTTATCGCGGCTGACTTTGCCTTCGGTAAATCTCTGCTCGATTCTTTCTCAAAGGCTGTCAAGCAGAATGGCGGCGAAATCGTCGGGGTGGACATGGTGCCGTTCCCCAATGATGATTTCTCAAACTATCTCCTGAAAGCGCAGGCGGCGGGCGCGCAGGCCATCGGCATTCTTGAATCAGGTCAGGACCTGCGCAACGCGGTCAAGCAGGCACGAGAGTTCGGATTGATGGACGCAGGTATAAAGATTGTTCCCGGCCAGTTGAATCTGTCGGACGTCAAAGCTCTTGGCCCAGACACTTGGGCTGGCGTTAACGCCGCGCTGATCTGGTATTGGGATCTGGACGACGAGACCCGGAAATTCGCCAAACGCTTCCATGAGAAACTGAATTTCTATCCCGGCGACATACACGCCGGGAACTATTCCGCCGTCTATCAGGTGCTGAAAGCGGTCCAGGAACTCGGCACCGACGATCCCGACAAGGTGACGAAAGTCCTTGAAGGCCGACGTTTCAGCGACATGTTCGCGAAGGACGCGCTCATGCGCAAGAGCGACCATCTTGTGGTCAAGCGCACCTTCGTCGGTCAGGTCAAGCCCGCGTCGGGCGTGAAGAACGATAGTGACTTTTTTGATATCACCGGCTCGGTTCCAGGTGACGAGGCGTATTATCCGGAGACGGACAGCACCTGCAAGCACGACTGGGAGTAGGACGACATAGTTCCCGGCATCGGTTTATCGACGTCGCCGGGACGCATCTGGCCTGCAGAGATCCGGAGTTCTACCTAATGTCATATTATGCGATATTGCTCTTCAATGGGCTGGTGACCGGCGGGGTCCTGGCGCTGATGAGCCTCGGAATGAGCATCATTTTCGGCATGATGCGCGTGGTCAATTTTATGCATGGCTCCATGTTCATGCTTGGCGCCGTCACCGCGTTGGTTCTGGGGTCTCAATTCGGCCTCTCGTTGTGGGTCGGCTTCCTCGTTTCAGCCGTCTTTGTTGGCACGACTGGCATCGTGCTGGAACGGCTGCTTATACGGCGCCTCTACGGCCTCGACCTTGCGTATGTTCTGATCCTAACGTTCGGCCTCTCGCTGATCATGCAAGACGTCGTCCGGATATTCTACGGTGTGACGTCCGCGCCCTATCTTGTGCCCGACCTTCTCAAAGGTGCCGTCAACCTTGGGTTCGTCTCCTATCCGAAATATCGTCTCTTTGTCGTCATAGTATCGATCGGCTTGTGTTTCGGTACATGGTTCGCGCTGGAGCGTACCCGTTTGGGCGCCCTTATCCGGGCGGCCTCGGAGCGGCCCGATCTCCTCAAATGCTTCGGTGGGAACGTACCCCTCCTCATTTCCGGGACATTCTTCTTTGCCTCGGCTCTGGCCGGGCTGGCTGGGGCGCTCTCCGCGCCGTTGCGCAACGTGTCACCCTTCATGGGCGAAGAGATGATCAATTTCGTCTTTGCTGTGGTCGTTGCCGGCGGGATGGGGTCGATTGCCGGCTCGGTGGTCATGGGCTTTGCATCCGGTCTCGTCTCGGCCATCGCAGCGATCTTCTATGCCCCGGCGTCCACCGCAGTCATTTACATCCTTATGCTTGTTGTGCTGCTGGTGCGGCCCGGCGGTATCTTCCAGGGCATCGACATCTCTCATTTCGCGCTTCACTACACACCGATGACGGAGCGCGCGCGACAGGTATTCCTGAGCAGGCCTGCCGCCTTGGTCGCGCTTGCTGCCGCCCTTCTGCTTCCTTGGGTGATCTATCCGGTCCTGGCGACCGATATCATCCTATGGGGATTGTTCGCCCTCGGTTTCGATCTTCTGTTCGCATTCGGTGGCCTGCTATCTTTCGGACAGGCGGCCTATTGGGGCACTTCCGCTTATGTCACCGGCATTCTGATGGTTAAGCTCGGGGTCCCGATGCTACTTTCCGTGCTCACGGGTGTCGCCGCCAGTACGGCTGTCAGCCTCCTCTTCGGCTTGGTCGTCGCGCGAAAGAAGGGGATCTATTTCTCGATGATCACTTTCGCGTTCGCATCGATCGTATATTTCATCATCAACCAGTTTCCCGACTTTACGGGGGGCGAGGATGGCCTGCATGGGCTGGTTCGGCCGACACTCCTGGGGCTGGATCTGGGCGATGATAGGGTCTTCTACTATGTATCTCTGGGCGCTGTGGCACTGGTGGTCTACGCCATCCTACGGCTTCTCAAATCGCCTTATGGGCTCGCGCTTCTCGGCGCTCGCGAGAACGAGCAGCGCTTAATGAGCATTGGGTACAATGTATACAGCCTGCGAGTGAAGGCTTACGTGTTTTCGGCTTTGGTATGTTCGATCGGAGGCGCTTTTTATGCGCTGAACCATCAGTTCGTTACGCTCGAGATGGTCAGCTGGCGGGCGTCCGGAGAGCCGGTCATGATGACGCTTCTGGGCGGAGCAGGCACCATTTTCGGGCCATTCGTTGGCAGCGGCGTCGTCCTGATGATGCGCAGCACGCTTTCGTCGATAACGGACAGCGGCAGCCTGTTCCTTGGCATTTTGTTCGTCACCATTGTGCTTCTGTTCCGCCGCGGCATACTCGGCGAAATCGTGCAT
>NZ_RZPW01000483.1:0-4852 GCF_003998455.1 Mesorhizobium sp. M7A.F.Ca.CA.001.08.2.1
CCGCGGTACAGTCGAAGCTGCTCGGCGCCGAGGAGGTGACGATCTGCTACCGGCGCGGCCAGGAGCACATGAATGCGTCTGAGTTCGAGCAGGATCTGGCCGCTGCCAATGGCGTCAGCATCCGTCACTGGCTGCAGCCGAAGCGGGTGATCGCCGAGAGCGGCAAGGTCACTGCCGTCGAACTCGAATACACCGCCCTCAACGGCGACAGGCTTGCCGGCACCGGCGAGACGCTGACGCTCGTTGCCGACCAGGTGTTCAAGGCGATTGGACAGAGCTTTGTCCCGGCCGCCCTCAATGGCAGCGGTGCATCGATCGAGCTCGAAGCCGGCCGCATCAAGGTGGATTCGGAAGGTCGCACGTCGCTTGCCAAGGTCTGGGCCGGTGGCGACTGCATCTTCGGTGGCGACGACCTCACCGTCTCGGCGGTCGCGCAGGGACGCGACGCTGCGGAGAGCATCAATCGGGCACTGACCTCGAACGGGAGGGCATGAGCATGGCGGATATCAGAAACAATTTCGTTGGCATCAAGTCGCCCAATCCGTTCTGGCTGGCCTCGGCGCCGCCGACCGACAAGGCCTACAACGTCATCCGCGCCTTCAAGGCCGGCTGGGGCGGCGTGGTGTGGAAGACACTGGGCGAGGAGGGCCCACCGGTGGTCAACGTCAACGGTCCGCGCTACGGCGCGATCTGGGGCGCCGACCGCCGCCTGCTCGGCCTCAACAACATCGAACTGATCACCGACCGCGACCTGCAGGTCAATTTGCGCGAGATCAAGCAGGTCAAGAAGGACTGGCCCGACCGCGCCATCGTCGTCTCGCTCATGGTGCCTTGCGTCGAGGAAGCCTGGAAGGCGATCCTGCCGGTGGTCGAGGAGACGGAGGCCGACGGCATCGAGCTCAATTTCGGCTGTCCGCACGGCATGTCGGAACGCGGCATGGGCGCCGCCGTCGGCCAGGTGCCGGAATATATCGAAATGGTGGTGCGCTGGTGCAAGCAGAACACCCGTATGCCCGTCATCACCAAGCTGACGCCCAACATCACCGATGTGCGCAAGCCCGCGCGCGCAGCACATGCCGGCGGCACCGACGCGGTGTCGCTGATCAACACCATCAATTCGATCACTGGTGTCGATCTCGACAGCTTCGCGCCGCAGCCGACCATCGACGGCAAGGGCTCGCATGGCGGCTATTGCGGGCCGGCGGTGAAGCCGATCGCCATGAACATGGTGGCCGAGATCGCGCGCGATCCGGAAACGCAGGGCCTGCCGATCTCCGGCATCGGCGGCATCACCACCTGGCGTGACGCGGCCGAATTCATGGCGCTCGGCGCCGGCAATGTGCAGGTCTGCACGGCGGCGATGACCTACGGCTTCAAGATCGTGCAGGAGATGATCGCGGGCCTGGAAAACTGGATGGACGAGAAGGGGCACGCCTCGCTCGACGACATCGTCGGCCGCGCCACGCCCAAGGTCACCGATTGGCAGTATCTCAACCTGAACTACGTCGCCAAGGCGCATATCGACCAGGATGCCTGCATCAAATGCGGCCGCTGCCACATCGCCTGCGAGGACACTTCGCACCAGGCGATCACCAGCATGGTCGACGGCGTCAGGCACTTCGAGGTCATCGAGGCCGAGTGTGTCGGCTGCAATCTCTGCGTCAATGTCTGCCCGGTCGAGAACTGCATTACCATGGAGCCGCTGGCAGCCGGTGTGATGGACCAGCGCACCGGCAGGCCGGTATCGCCGGTCTACGCCAACTGGACCACGCACCCGAACAACCCGATGGCCAAGGTGGCTGCGGAGTAGGAACTACCCCAAGAGAAAAGCGGCGCTTTCGAGCGCCGTTTTTCATTTTCCTATTGCAGATAGGAATTATCCACGATAGTATGTATCCATGAATAAGGAACCTGTTCGATGAAGCTGGGCGAGGGTGTTGAAGCAGCCATCCATTGCGCCGCCACGCTGGCCAGTGTGGAAGGCAATAGCACCATGCCGGGCGCCGCTCTCGCCGAGGCCTTTGGCCTTTCGCCGAGCTATCTGCTCAAGCATCTCAACATGCTGAGCGCGGCGCGCATCCTGGAATCGGTGCCCGGGCCTGCCGGTGGCTATCGGCTGGCGCGGCCAGCCGAGCGCATCACGCTGCTCGACATCGTGCTGGCCGTCGAGGGCCGCGAGCCGGCCTTCCGCTGCGGCGAGATCCGCCAGCGCGGTCCGGTGAAGCTCGATGCGTCGGCCTATGTGAAACCCTGCGGCATCAACGCCGCGATGCTGAAGGCCGAACGCGCCTATCGCGCCGCGCTCGCCGAGACCAAGCTGTCCGATATCGTGGCCACCTATGCGGCAGAAGGCGATCCCAGGTCGCTTGCTGCGAGCTGCGCCTTTGTCGAGCGCCACCAGCGGCCGCAGAAATCCAGTTAACCCCAAAACCTCAAAACCCAAGCAGACGTGAAAGGACGAGACGATGAAACAGAGGCTGCAATTTTTCGCCAAGGCGCCGGAGATCATGAAGGCGGTGTCGGCGCTCAACAAGGCGGTGGACGAATGCGGGCTCGAGGTGAGCCTGCTGCACCTGATCAAGCTCAGGGCTTCGCAGATCAATGGCTGCTCGTTCTGCGTCGAGATGCACAGCCGCGAGGCCAGGCGCGACGGCGAGACCGAGCAGCGGCTCTATCTGGTTTCAGCCTGGAAGGAATCGCCGCTGTTCTCGGAGCGTGAACGCGCTGCTTTGGCCTGGACCGAAGCCGTCACCCTGATCGCCAACAACGGCGTGCCGGACGAACTTTATGCACGTACGCTGGAGCATTTCTCAGAAGAGGAGCTGGTCAAGCTGTCCGTTGCGCTCGGCATGATCAACACCTGGAACCGGCTGTGCATCCCGTTCCAAGCCATACATCCGATGCCGGCGGCCAAGGCCGCCTGATTGTCCAATCATGTTGGGAGCGCCGTGGAGAGCGCGCTCCCACTGCCTTAAACCTTTAAAGGGGAGAGTTTGATGCCTGCGGATTTGCCTTCGACCTTGTTGTTTCTCGCTCGCTTGCTGCTCGGCGGCGCCTTCGTTTTCGCCGGCCTGCGCAACATCCAGAACGCGGCCTTCCTGACCCAGCTGATGGCCGCGCGCGGTGTGCCGCAGGCGCGGTTGGCACTGTGGACTGGTATCGTGCTTCAGGTCGCCGCCGGTGTGCTGGTCATCGCAGGATTGTGGACGGCACTCGCGGCCACGGTGCTGCTGCTGTTCCTCATCGTCGCCACGCCGATGTTCCACAATTTCTGGGACCATCAGGGTCCGGACCGTGCGTCCCGCATCAATGGCTTCGTCGGGAATGTTGCCCTGAGCGGTGGCTTTCTGACCCTGATCGCGCAATCCGTTTGACGCACAGTTCCATGCCGACTGCGGCCTCTGGTGCCGACGGCTCGACCATAAAATCGGAACCAATCGAGCCGTTGACGCATTTCACACCTGCATGCCCAGCATCCAGGATGAAATATGAAAATCGCCCATGTCGCGCCGCTTTATGAATCGGTGCCGCCAAGGCTCTATGGCGGCACCGAGCGCATCGTCTCGTATCTGACCGAAGCGCTGGTCGATCTGGGTCATGAGGTGACGCTGTTTGCCAGTGGCGACAGCCAGACCTCCGCGAAGCTGGTACCCAGCCGGGAACGCGCGTTGCGCCTCGATCCGCGTCCGCTCAAATCCGAGATCGCGGCGCATCTTTCGATGCTTGCGCAGGTGAGGGAACGGGCGTCGGAGTTCGACGTCATCCACTTCCACCTCAGCCACTTCCTGCACTTTTCCTTCTTTGAGGATATTGCGGAGCGGACGGTGACGACGCCGCATGGCAGGCTGGATTATGTCGACCTGGCGCCGGCCTATGAAAGGTTCCCGCGCTTTCCCCTGATTTCCATTTCGCACAGCCAGAAGGCGGGCCTTGCCAACGCCAACTGGTTGGCGACGATCCATCACGGATTGCCGACTGCTCTCTACGAGCCGACGTTCGAGACGGCCGCCGAAGAACCCTACCTTGCCTTCCTCGGCCGGTTCTCACGCGACAAGCGCCCGGATCGCGCCATCGAGATCGCCTTGCGTTCGGGGCTCAAGCTCAAGCTCGCGGCAAAGATCGGCGACGACGATCGCGCCTATTTCCGTGAGGTGGTCGAGCCTTTGATCGATGGCGATCGCGTTGTCTATGTCGGTGAGATCGAGGAAAACCAGAAGGCGGAATTTCTCGGCAAGGCGGCCGGCCTGCTGTTCCCGATCGACTGGCCGGAGCCGTTCGGCCTTGCCGCCATCGAGGCAATGGCCTGCGGCACACCGGTCATCGGCTGGAGTTGCGGTGCGCTGCCGGAGATCATCGATCAAGGCGTCACCGGTTTTATCGCTGACACAATGGATAGCGCGGTCGCTGCGGTGCCGGACTTGCTGCAACTCGACAGGCGAAAGGTGAGGGCCGTTTTCGAAAAGCGGTTCTCCGCCAGGAGAATGGCCGGCGACTATCTGGCCGCCTATGCGGGCCTGATCGGCGTCCCGAGCACGGCGAAGGCGTCTTGAGCGGCGACGTGCTCGAGCCACGGCAACGAAACAACAGGGATCTGTGACGAATGGCCCAACTCGATGAGCGCCAGCTCGATCCTGCGGTTGCGCTTGCATCGCTCGACGCCACCGCCCCTCGCGAGCCGCATCGGTTGTTTGCGCTCAAGCAGGGCGATTGCTTCGCCGTTGCCGACGCCTATGGCGACATACGTGGCGCCGGCGACGGTTTCTTTCGCGACGACACGCGGGTCCTTTCCGAGTTCCGGCTGACCGTCGGCGGCAGGCAGACATCTCTGCTCGGCGCCTCGCTCAGCCAGGAC
>NZ_RZPW01000484.1:0-4841 GCF_003998455.1 Mesorhizobium sp. M7A.F.Ca.CA.001.08.2.1
GTGCTACGACGACATGATCCGCGTCGCCGATCTCAAGACACGTTCGACGCGCGACAAACGCGTGCGCCGCGAGGTCGGCGTCAAGGATGGCTCGATCCTGCAGGTGACCGAATATTTCCATCCGCGCATCGAGGAGTTCTGCGGCACGCTGCCGGCGGGTCTGGGCAGCTACATCGAGGACCGGCCGAAGCTCGCCGCCTTTCTCGACCGTCGCATCAACCATGGCCGCCGCATCCGCACCGACAGTTTTGCCGGCTTTGCCGCTCTGTGGTTCATCGGTGGCCTGCGCCGCTGGCGCCGCAGCCTGCTGCGCCACAAGGTTGAGATCGCGCATCTCGATGGCTGGTACGCGCTGGCGCTCGACCATGTGCCCCAGGATTACGCACTGGCCGTCGAAATCCTCAACTGCCGCCGGCTGATCAAGGGCTATAGCGACACCCATGTCCGGGCGCAGTCGAAATTCGACCGGGTGCTGTCCGCGCTCGACATGGTCAAGGGCCGCACCGACGCCGCCGACTGGATCCGCCGCCTGCGCGAAATGGCGCTGAAGGACGAGAAGGGCGACATGCTGGACGGTGCGCTGAAGACCGTGGCGACGCTGGGGCCAGATAAAATCGGCTGAGATAACTAGCGAGCATCTACCGATTGGAGCGGCGCCAGCCCACGCAGCGGCACCGCTTCCGGGAACAGATGCAGCAGGCCTGAATCGACGCGCCGGCGCAGATGCGCATCGACCTCCGCCCGATCCTGACAACCATGAAACCTGCCGCCGCAATGGTCGCGCAGGCGCACGAGGTCGGCCATGACAGGCGACATCGGCAGGCCGGCGGCGTCGAGCAGGCTCGCGCTGAGGAAGCCGATGTCGAGCGGCGCCAGGTCAGGCATCGGATGGCGCAAAGGATGGTTGAAGGTGGTGAGCGTGTAGAAAGTGCGATAGGCAAGCGAGCCAGGGGTCGCCAAGGCGTCGTCCCCGGCGATCGCCTCGACGAACGGCTTGGTCGCCGACGACTGGTGATCGCCGAATTCGAGCACCACGGCGCCGCGTTCACCGGCATCCGCTTGCCTCTTGTCGAGGAAATCCTGGAAATCGCCGCGCGCTACCGCCATCCGGCGCAGATACTCATTGGCCTGGAAATCGCCCGAGAAAGGCTCGCCCTCGACCTTCAGCCCGGGCTCCATCCGCCCCTCATAGGGTGAGTGCGGAAACATGGTCTGGATTTCGAGGAACAGCGGCCGGCCGTCTTCCCTATGGTGCCTGGCGATGAATGCCTCGGCCGCCTGGTAATAAAAGTTGTCGCGCAGGTGATAGAAGGGCGCGGCGATGTCCTTGATGTCGAGCACGGTCTCGAAACCGATCGATTTCAGGAACGGCCCTTCATTGACGAACGAAAAGTCCATCGGCGTCATCACGACAGTCCGATATCCGCAGCGCGCCAGCACCTCCGGCAAGGCTCCGGCGACCCTTGTCCTGCAGGGTGATGGTCAGATAGGGGCTTCGCCAGCCGAAATCGGTGGCCGACAGGCCGGTCATCAGCGACAGATTGGTGATCCAGGTGCCGCCGCCAAACGTCTCGACCTGCATCTGGTGCGGCGTGCCGGCCCCCGGTGCGAATCTCTGCAGGAATCCCGCGCCGTTGCCGACCTGCGGAAAATAGCCGGGATCGGACTGGCTTTCGCTGAGCACGAAAAAGACGTCGGGAAGATCAGCCCGGTCGCCGCAATCGACCGTGTCGGCAAAAGGCGGCTGCGGCGCCACGGCTTGCAGCCGCTTTTCGAAGCCCGATTCTACAACGAGGTTGTGCAAATCCAGCAGCGAGACGAAGAAGGCCGACATGTGCCGGCCCTGCATGTAGTAGAAATAGCGGTCCTTCGAGGCCTCGGCCGGAAAGGTCAGCGGCACCAGAACGACGAGCGCCGCCATCACCAGGACGCGTGCCGACACCGGCCAGCCAATTTTCCGATCGATCCGGAACAGAAGCACCGCCGCCCCGATGCCGAGCCCTAGGGCAATGATGACCGGCGCGATCAGATGGAGGTAGGAGCCGAGCAGGAAACGATACACTTCCGGGTCCCTCGACACGAAGACCGTGTCGTAGAAGTGCAGCGAAAATCCTTTCAGCCGGAACTTGATCGCCGAAACCACGGTGACGAAGGCAATGCCCATCCAGGCGAGGTAGACGGAAAAGGCAAGGCGCCCCGAAGCCAGGAACAGAAGTCCGGCAAGGGCAGCCACCAGCGCCAGCGAGAACGGCACCGACAGCCATTCGTGCTCGGCCCGTCCGGCGGCGAAGACGCCTGCAAGGCTGACCACGGCCAGCGTCAGCGGATGGCAGAGCACCCGTCCAAGACCTTGAAGCTGAACCACAGATTTTCCCACGAAGATGCCTGAGCATAGTTTCGGGAAATTCTTCGATTATTTGCGGGCTAAGAACAAATGTATAGTGGATTTAACCTTAACTCGGCTGGTCGGGATTGTCCGGTGCGCGCCAGCGCTCGCGCGGGGCCGCCCCGAAAGGTGCCCGGCCCCGCGGTGCTTTGATCAGTAATGGTGCCAGTGGCGCCAGTGATGATGCGGATGCCAGACGTAGGCCGGACCGTGCCAGTAGTGGTAGCGCGGGCGCACGACGACGACGCCGTTCGGCACGCAGCGGCCCCATCTGTTAGGGTGCCAGCCGATGCCGCAGCCCCAGCGGACATGCTCGACCAGTGCCGGGGTGGCTGGCTTGGCAACGGACACGATGGGCATTGCGCTGGACGCGGAGGCTGTCACGACAGTTCCACCGATGGCCAGGATAGCGGTTGCTGCATAGTTTTTCAGGCGACTCATAATTGGACTCCGAGTGCTTTCGACGATGAAGATGGCCGTCCTGTATGGTGCACAGGGCAGGCTTGTCCCTTCGCATCGTTAAACGGCGTCTCCGGCCTTTTCCGTCGGTCGTCATGGCGATTTTTTTGGCGTAACGGTGGCGCGGCGTTCCATATGGCGCAGCAACGCCTGTGCCAGCACGCTCCGGTTTTCAGGCGATGTGCTCGCCGCGAAGTCGACAATGGCCTGTTCAAGCCGGCTGCGCACCGTCACATCGGCATTGCGTGCCCGTTCCAGGGCGGCGGACAAGGCGGCCTTGTCCATGACAGGCTGCTGCAACAGGTCCGCTGCCTCCTGCCTCGCCTGCTGGCCATCGAGAATGATCTGACTGGACTGCACGCGAACCTGGCGCAGCGCCTCGCGGAACGCCTTGCGGTCCTGGTTGGCAAGCTGTCGGCCAGCCGATTCCAGCGAGACAGCCGCGCCCGCTTTGGCATTTCTCAGCCAGACCGCGCCGCCGACGAATGCGCCCGCAAGAAAGACGTTCAGCACCACGGAAGTAATGACCAGACCACGGATCCAGCGCGGGCTCATAGGTTTTCCTCACCGTTCTCGGCATCCGGGCCGGCATCGCCAAACGCCGTTACATCGGTATCCAGCACATAATGGTCCGGCTGGACCTCCGGCGTGACGATGGTCACCAGGGCCAGTCCTGCCACGGCACCGGCCAGACCAATGCCGGCAAGTCCAAGTCCCAGCCACCAGAACCACTGACGCCGGCGCTGGACGATGTGCCGGCCGGCAGCCTGCAGAATGCTGCTGTGCAGTGCCTTGTCCGGGGCGTCGACGCGGTAGCTGTCGAGCAGCGCGTCAAGTGTCCCGGCCTGCCTCAAGATGGCCTCGCCCGCGTCGCTTGCGGCAAAGACCGTGCCGGCCATTCGCTCGGCCTCGGGCCATCGCCGCAAGTCGCCGCCATAGGCCTGCGCCAAGGCGGCAAAGCGCCTGGCATCCATTGCGGGTTCGTTCCTGGACCCTTCAGCCATGTGTCTCCCCCTTGCCCGTCGGCGCCGAGCGCCAGGCGGCACCAGCAAGGCGCAATGGCCGTGCTGCGTTGCTGCTTGCCCGGCGTTTACTCATCGGCGCCATCCTCCGCCAGGATCGCTTGCAGCGACCGCCGGCCGCGCGCGAGCAGGCTTTCCAGGGCATCGACGCTGATCTGCAGTGTCGCTGCCGCCTCGATATTGGACATCCCCTGATAGTAGACCAGAACGATCGCTTCGCGCTGGCGCGGCGCTATGGCTTGCAGCGCCCGTTCGACCCGATGGGCTTCTTCCTCGGAATGAGCATCGGGAAGCGGCGCAGGATCGGCGACGTCCGGCAGGTCGCCGGTCACCCACTCGCGCCTGCGACGCAGCCGGTCGTAGCAAAGGTTGAGCGTCACCCGGTGGATCCAGCTGTCGAAGCGCGCATTGCCGCGCCGCCAGCTCGCGGCATGGCGCCAGATCCGCACGAAGGTTTCCTGCGCGACATCCTCGGCCTCCGCCGCATCGCCGAGCATGCGCACGGCAAGCGCCAGGATACGCGGCAGCTTGCGCGCGACGAGCGTTTGCACGGCTGCCGGCTCGCCGGCGCCGACACGGCGAACCAGCTCCTCGTCCGGATCCGCAGCCATCAGTCGGCGCACTCCCGATGTTCATCGCGCGTCATTGCCTCTTGGTCATTGCTCTTGCTTGGGAGCGGTTTTGTGGCCCGGCAGTTCGTCGGCTGTCAGAATGCCATCGGCATTCTTGTCCAGCCGGGCGAAGCGCTTGGCGAAGAACGCATCGAGTTCGGCGCGATCGATGAAGCCGTCATGGTTGGAATCGATCCGTGCGAAGGATCTGGCGGCGTCGCCCTTGACGTTGCGCTTCGCCTGAAAGGCCTCCCATTCCAGCAGGCTGATCTTGCCGTCGCCATCCGTGTCGGCCGCCATGATCGCCTTTTCGCGCCGCTTCTGGAATTTGGCCAGCGTGATGTCGGACCTGCTCCCCGACGC
>NZ_RZPW01000485.1:0-4834 GCF_003998455.1 Mesorhizobium sp. M7A.F.Ca.CA.001.08.2.1
ATCACGCTTGGGCAACTGACAAAGCCCAATGCTCATAAAGCCGGATCAGGTCCGGCCGGTGTGTGGCGTAGGTGCAGTATGACGATGTGAGCCGCTACACCGTGCGCGTCTCCCAGTCTGTCCATAGGCTCGGAAGAAGTCGGACCCGGTCAGTTGCAACTCCCTTTCCCAGCACTCCACTGCCCGGTAGAGCGCATGAAAAATCTCCTTTCGGGCGGTTTCTTAAGACGCTCGCCACGCCATGAGGCAGTGGGGGCATCGGTGTGCGTCAGGTGCTTCTGCCCATGCAGGATTCCAGAACATTGATGAAATCGTTTGTTTCGATGAAAGGCATCCACACTTTGGATAGTTGACCACGCGTTTCAAAGATCGTGAACTACATCTCGTCGTTGTGCTCGACGCACTCCCGACAGAGCGCAACCTCATGGGCGCGGCATGCAGGATTAACCGAGCCCAGCCGGTCATGAGTGCGGCCGGCGCTCGGCTGCTCGATTATTTGCGCGATAAGCTCGCGACCATGTCCGCGGAGGTATTCAAACTTAACGCTGCGTCCGGGAGCTCTTGCCCTCCAGTTCGCGACGCTCTCCCGCCCATCCAGTGCTCGTTTATTTCGTCGGATAGTTTGACCCGGCTCTACCGAATCGCCGCTTCAGGATCATTCTTTCCGATTTCGTCACGCTCGTATTTCTGCCGCGTCCTACACCGATTGGGCGCGAACAAAACTGAGCGCCTTGGAACCCGAACCCGTGCGTCGTGACCGGGAGCTTCCGGGGCGAACTCATCCGCTCGGGGGCATCGCATCACCGGACGGCGACAGGCACGGTCGACCGGCATCTCGGCATCGGCTGGGAATTCGTCCATGGTCTGCATTGGCGACGACGCTTCCTGAGGCCACGTAGCCCTTATGCCAAGCTGGGCGCCCGGGTCGAGCGCGTAATGACGACAATTGCTTCGCTACAGGTCAAACGCTTTCCGCGCCACCTGCAAAGTCTTCACCCGGCCGTACAGCGCCCAAGACCACTGATGTGATCGACAAGAGCCTTTTTGATAAATCTGCGCTATTCTCCTGTCGCGCACGGACGACCGCGTGGCGAAGAGCAGGGTCCGAGATGAGAGCCCTGCCGCGCAGCTTCTATCGTCGCGCCTCGTTTGCGGCATCCGTGCCTACCCTCTTCGGACCTCGTGGGTTCCAACCGGCAACGAGGCGTGCATAGGCGCCCTCGGCCTGCTCCACCCAGCGGCGCTCTTCTTCCCGGTGGCTCTTTATGTTGTAGGCGTGCGCTCCCTTTTGGCCGCGCACAGCCTTGCTCCCGGCCTTGAGTTCCACATCGCGCAAGCTTCTTGGCATGCAGGGAGGGTCGAGCCTACGCGTAACTCTCGCCCTTCTCAACAGATGACAGATCACGACAGAGAGTTTGCGTGCGGTTGCCACGGCCGCGACATGCTGTCCGCGCCGGGCTCGCACGCCGCAGGGAGAAGGCTCGCAACGGTCCGGGAGCACGAGCGGCCGCCCAGGCCGCCTCGACGAGCATGCCGCGCGCATGACCACGGCCCTGCTTGGTGATTCGCCCATGGTAGGCCGGACCTGGCCGGACTGCTGGACGCTTGGGTTCAACCCGAGATAGGTCACGAGCTTCTGCGGATCGTCGAAGCGCGACACGTCGCCGATCGCCGCCCTTCATCGCCAGCGCGACGGTGATGTCGACGCCGGGAATGGTCATCAGCCGCTTCACGCCTTCATCCTCGAGAGCCGAGCGGACAAGATCGCGTTCGATGACCTGGAGGTCTTCGCCCAATCGGTCGAACTCGCGCAGATGCCCATCGATCGCGAGGCGCTCGTCCTGCGGTACGACCTGCTCGATTACCAGGTCCGACCCTTGGCGCCGCACAGGTCGGCATGCGGGCAGGACGGATCAGGTGGCTATGAAGGATCGACTGGATGACGCTCTTCAATCGAGATCTCTGTCGGACAATCTGATTGCGCCGTGTCACCTGTCGACGCAGAGCCTGCGTCGGCTCGTCCGCAATCCAGACTTCTGGCAAGAAGCCGCTGGCATAGAGCTGCGCAAGAACGTCGGCGTCGATCGTCGTTTTGATCTTGGCATAGGCAACGATAAACACCTGTTTCGGCTTGGCGATCCCCACCTTCTTCACATGCGGCGCAACCACAGCTGCAGCGGACGTCGCGCTGCCGGTGGCCTCGATCACCCCGACATCGTTCGGCGACAGCTTCGCGGCGAACGCCGCCAGCAGATCGCGCCGCATGTCGACGCGGCCGAGTCGCCTGAGCCTGCCCTCCTCCCATGCCACTGCTTCGGCGAAGGCGCGGTGAATATCCAGTCCGATGATAAGCATGCCCGTTCCTCCTTCTTGGCTCGGTCAAAGACGGGAGCTGGCGGGCAACACGACATCTACTGATCCGCGCTCGCAGCGCATCCGGGAAAGTCGCCAGGGGCGGCCATGTAACGAGCTCGGGCTCTCAGCCCACGGTCTATTGACGGCCTGCCTGCACCTTTGTGCTCCCGGTGCCCCACGTCCCGGATGGGCTCACCATAAGGGCGTTCCAAAACAAGAACAGCAGGACGAGAAGACACCACAGATCACATACCGGATAGCGGCAAGGCCAAGCGCTTCGTTCAGATAGGCTTGCGCCAATGGGCTTAGGCCGAGCCTACAACAGCTCTCAAAAACGCTGCCGGACTGCTGCATTGGCTCGCCGATACAATTGGCACAGGCCTCACGGCAGCTTAGGATCAAACCGCCCATCAGTCGCCTCGGACTGGAAAGGTGCACCCTATTAGATTCCACGCCCAGCTAGGTCGGGGCCGCCGAAGACGCTGGTTGATAGCCCGGCGCCATCGGCCCGGCGTTTCAAACTGCCAATCTCTGACCTGCACAGTACGAACGATTGCTCGCTTCGACAGATCACGCGGCTCATATGTCGGACCTTAACGTCATCCATCATAAACTTTTTGCGACAAAAGATTGCAAGAATGCTAAATTGTTAAAGTCGTTTGTTTCGGTTAAAGGCATCCATCCCATGGATGGCTGATGACATGCGTTTCAAAGGACTTGATCTAAATCTCCTCGTTGTGCTCGACGCACTCCTGACGGAGCGTAATCTCTCGGCGGCGGCACGCAGGATCAACCTGAGTCAGCCCGCCATGAGTGCGGCCGTCGCCCGACTGCGCGATTATTTCCGCGATGAACTGTTTACGATAAGAGGTCGCGAACGATTTCTAACCCCGCGTGCGGCAGCATTTGCCCCCGCAGTTCGCGACGCTCTCCAGCACATCCAGTGCTCGATTATTTCTTCGGATCCGTTTGACCCAGCTCGAGCCGATCGCCTCTTCAGGATCATTCTTTCCGATTTCGTCACGCTCGTGTTTTTCGAAAAGCTTGTGGAGCGTATTTCACGGGAAGCCCCCGCCGTCAGCTTCGAACTGCTGCCTGTCGACGATAGCCCCGATGAGCTTCTCCGGCGCGGTGACGTCGATTTTCTAATTCTACCGGATATGTTCACGTCGAGTGTGCATTCAAGCATTGCGCTGTTTGACGAGAAGCTCGTGTGCGTAGGCTGTCCCACAAACAAGCAGCTGCCACAGCAGCTTACATTCGAGAGATACATGTCGATGAGGCACGTCGCGGTCAGGTTCGGGCGTACGATGAAGCCGTCTATCGAGGAATGGTTTTTGCTTGAGCATGGCCTTAAGAGACGTGTCGAGGTCGCCGTGCAGGGCTTCAGCATGATTCCACCTATGGTGTCCGGCACAGCTCGTATAGCGACCATGCCCTTACGGCTGGTCAGGCATTTCGAAAAAACGTTCCCCCTGCGGGTTATCGAACTTCCGCTGCCATTTCCCACATTCACCGAGACCCTCCAATGGCCGGCCCTCCACAATAGCGATCCGGCAAGCATCTGGATGCGGGAGATAATGATACAGGAGGCATCTCGGATGGCTGCCCCGCTGTGAACCCTCGGAAAATTCAGGCGCACCTATAGTCACTACACCTGTCACCATCTACTTTGACGACAATAGCCCTCGCCGGATAAAGTCGATGCTGGCGGCAAGTGCGCCTGCGAGATCGTCCAGAGAATGGACTTCCTCGATCAGCTCGAACGAGAAAGGTCCCGCGTAGCCGCCATCCAGCAGCGCCTGAATCTGGCTGCCATTGTCGGAACCTGCAAGAAAGCGATCGGGGTAAATCCAGAAGGTCGGGTCGTTTACGCTTGAAATGTGCACCAGGCCGGTAAGCTCGCAGAACAGGCATGTCTCCCCGGCCAGGGTGTGGTGGAACGTGTCGTGCACGAGGCGAAAGACGGACTGGCCATCAACCGCGGCAACGGCCTCGGCCGCTTCCTTCTTTGATCGAAGCGAGCAGGTTCGGAAACCCAGCGGCTCGATGAGACCGATCAGACCCCGCGACTGGAGGATTGGCTTGATCTCGTTTAGAGCGAAACGAAGATTGTCCTGGCGCTCGCTATTGGTGGGCCACGAGCTGCGGTTGGCCGGCACCAACACGAGCGTCTCTGCCCCGCACGCCGTCGCATAATCGGCGAGGTTGCTTGCCTCGGCCTGACGCGTTGGAGTCCAGTCGTTGAACCGCTGCAAGGCGTTGACAGAGATGATCGTGACGCCCGCTTCGGTAGCGGCAAACCGAACGTCCGCAGCCGGAATGCCGCGTGCGACAGGATTGCTGAAATGAGGGTAACGGATTTGGACGTCGGTCAGGCCTTGGTCACGGGCAAGCGCGAAAAGCGCACTGACGTCAAGGCGGGGCGCCGCCATGTGATCGAGTGCAAAGCGGGGCGATACCTGGCGCATTGCTTGAC
>NZ_RZPW01000486.1:0-4813 GCF_003998455.1 Mesorhizobium sp. M7A.F.Ca.CA.001.08.2.1
GCCAACAGGCGGCCACGATGTCTCGGTGCAAGCCCGCCTGCTCGACCTGCTGCGTGGTCTGGTCACCGATCTCGGTCTGGCGGCCATCGTCGTCACCCACGACCTTGCCGTGGCACGGCTCTTGTCGCAGCGCATGATGGTGATGAAGGACGGCCGCGTCGTCGAAAGCGGCCTCACCGACCGCGTGCTCGACGACCCGCGCGGGCCTTACACGCAATTGCTTGTTTCCTCGATTCTGCAGGTTTGACGATGGCGCCAAGGCACCCCCCTCTGGCCTGCCGGCCATCTCCCCCTCAAGGGGGGAGATTGGCTATCGTCCTCGGTTTCGCCACTCTCCAACGTTGCAGAACAAGCGCAACGAGAAAGCTGCCGATCTCCCCCCTTGAGGGGGAGATGCCTGGCAAGGCAGAGGGAGGCGTTGGCCCGCAAACGAACGACAATTGGAGGCCCTTCTGATGGCAACCCCCCTCGTTGTCTCCGACGTCGCCAAGAGTTTCACCATGCACCTGCGCGACGGCATCAAACTGCCTGTTGTCGCCGGTGTCTCGTTCTCGATCAGGGCTGGCGAATGCACCGTGCTCGGCGGTCCTTCCGGTGCCGGCAAGAGCTCGATCCTGAAGATGCTCTACGGCAACTACGCCGTCGACGAAGGCCAGATCATCGTCACGCATGATGATGGGCTGATCGACCTCGCCACCGCCAGCCCGCGCACCGTGCTGGCCATACGCCGGCAAACGATCGGCTATGTCAGCCAGTTCCTGCGCACCGTGCCGCGCGTCTCGGCGCTCGACGTCGTCGCCGAACCGCTGGTCGAGCGCGGCGAGGATCGCGAGATTGCCCGCGGCAAGGCGCGCGCCTTGCTGGCGCAGCTCAACCTGCCGGAGAAACTCTGGGCCTTGCCGCCTGCGACCTTCTCCGGCGGCGAGCAGCAGCGCGTTAACATCGCGCGCGGCTTCATCACCGAGCATCCGATCCTGCTGCTCGACGAGCCGACAGCCTCGCTCGATGCCAGGAACCGCGATGTCGTGATCGAACTCATCGCCGCCAAGAAGGCTGCAGGTGTCGCCCTGCTCGGCATCTTCCATGACCACGATGTACGCGAGGCGGTTGCCGACCGCATCATCGACGTCACCGCTTTCGCGCCCGGAAAAATCGCCGCATGACCAGGAAATTATCCGAGACGCCGCTGGTCCACCCGACGGCGGATGTACAGAATTCGACGCTCGGCCGCTGGACCGAGATCGCCGACCGTAGCCGGGTCTCGGAAAGCGAACTTGGCGACTATTCCTACATGATGCAGGACTGCTCGGTCTGGTGTGCGACGATCGGCAAGTTCGCCAACATCGCGGCCAGCGTGCGCATCAACGCCACCAACCACCCGACCTGGCGGCCGACGCTGCACCACTTCACCTATCGCGCCTCGGACTACTGGGACGATGCCGAGCACGAGAGCGAATTCTTCGCCCAACGCCGCGCCAAGCGGGTCACCATCGGCCACGACACCTGGCTTGGTCACGGCTCGACCATCCTGCCCGGTGTCACCATCGGCGATGGCGCCGCGGTCGGCGCCGGCGCTGTCGTCTCGAAAGATGTAGCGCCCTATACGATCGTCGCCGGCGTGCCGGCAAAGCCGATCCGCGAGCGCTTCGATCGCCGCACGGCCGAACGCTACCAGGCGCTGGCCTGGTGGCACTGGGACCATGCAAGGCTGCGCGCTTGCCTTGAGGACTTCCGTGAGCTGTCCGCAGAGGCATTTCTGGAGAAGCATGGTTGACGCGAATGGTGCTTTCATCGAACTAATAATCACCCAACCCAGAGCCATGGAGCATATGTGACCTTTATTGTCGTAATACCTCTTTTCATTGGACTGGGGTTGGTCGCGTTGGGAATTTTGGTGATTAAGCTTGCAGCTAAGCGTTGGAGGCAATCCGACGTTGGCTCTTCAATAACGTTGATGATATTAGGCTGTGTTTTGTTCACGGCGGCGATAGCTCCACTCTATATGCTGTGGGTCCTTGCGCAACTTACAGGTAAGCCAGGCTGACAAGCTAAGGCCTGTGGAGCGTAACAAAACTGACATCATCGCGACACGGCAGGTTCATGTGGCTGCGTTAGGCGAGAGCCTGACGATCAATGGTCCCGGACTGGAACCTGCCCCCATGCCAGCAAATTCCGCCACGCTCGAAATCCGCGGTGTCACCCGACGATTTGGCAAGAACACTGCCGTCAGCGACATCAACATCGCGATCCCGCAGGGTCAGATGGTTGGCATTATCGCCGTTCGGGCGCCGGCAAATCAACCCTCCTTCGCATGATCAACCGTCTCATCGATCCCAGCCAGGGGTCGATTTTTTTTGACGGCGCCGAGGTCTCGAAGCTGAGCGGCTCGCCGCTGCGGCGCTGGCAGCGCGACTGCGCCATGATCTTCCAGCAGTTCAACCTGGTGCCGCGCCTCGACGTGCTGACCAATGTGCTGCTCGGCAAGCTGAACCACCGCTCGACCATCACCAACCTGTTCGGCATGTTCTCCCGCGCCGAATGCGCCGAGGCGGTCGCGGCACTCGAGCGGCTCGACATCGCCCGCACCGCGCTGCAGCCCGCCGGCACCTTGTCGGGCGGCCAGCAGCAGCGCGTCGCCATCGCTCGTGCCATGATGCAGCAGCCCAGAGTGATCCTCGCCGACGAGCCGATCGCCTCGCTCGACCCGCTCAACGCCAAGGTGGTGATGGATTCGCTGCAGGACATCAATCTGCGCGAAGGCATCACCGTCGTCACCAATCTGCACACGCTGGACACCGCCCGCACCTACTGCAACCGCATCATCGGCATGGCTGCCGGCAAGGTCGTCTTCGACGGCCCGCCGGAAGAGCTCAACCGCGAGGCGGTGCGCCTCGTCTACGGCGCCGACAGCAATGGCCAGGAAATCTCCGAGGCCATCACCTCGACCAGCGTTGCCTTCAGCCGAAAGATCGCCGCATCCGCCGGACCGCTCGAGCCCGCATTCCCGGGATATTGAGAGCGGTTGGGATCGCCAGCCCACGTCAAGGGCACCTGTCAAAATCGATAACGCTGCCGGCGCGGGGCCGGAACCTACAGGAGAAATATCCAATGTTCAGGAAGATGGTCTTTGGCGCCGTTTCCGTGCTCGCCATGGCGACCAGCATGGCCCATGCCGCCGACATGAAGGAATTTCGCGTCGGCATTCTCGGCGGCGAAAACGAAACCGACCGGCTGCGCAACTACCAGTGCCTCGCCGACCATCTGAAGGCCGAATTCGGCTTCGAAAAGGTCTCGCTGTTCCCCGCCGCCGACTATGACGGCGTCATCCAGGGCCTGCTCGGCGGCACGCTCGACTTCGCCGAACTCGGCGCTTCCGGCTACGCCAGCGTCGCTCTCAAGGACCCGAAGGCGGTCACCCCGATCCTCACCACCCAGCAGACCGACGGCGCCACAGGCTATTATTCGATCGGCCTGGCGCTGAAATCCTCCGGCATCACCGACATCAAGTCGGCCAAGGGCAAGAAACTCGGCTACGCCGATCCGGATTCGACCTCCGGCTATCTGATCCCGCTGACCCAGATCCCGAAGGACACCGGCGCTTCGAACGAAAAATTCTTCGCCTCGACCCAGTTCAACGGCGGCCACGAGAACAACGTTCTGGCCGTGCGTGACGGCAAGGTCGACGTGGCGGTGGACGATTCCTCCGGCATCGGCGACTTCAAGGACGGCTACACCTCGGGCACCTTCCACAAGGAAGTCGCCAAGGGCGCTGTCGACCCCAACGACTTCGTCGAAGTTTGGCGCTCGGGCCTGATCCCGAACGGCCCGCTGGTCGTGCGCACCGCGCTCGGCAGTGAAATGACCGCCAAGCTCGCCGACTTCTTCACGCAGTTGCCGAAGAAGGACAAGGCATGCTTCGAAGGCGTCGAGGGCGGCGATTTTACCGGCTACGTCCCGGTGAAGGCGGACTTCTACAACGTCATCGTCGAAGCCCGTAAGGCAGCCATCGGCGGCTAACGGCGAAATCAGGAAGGGCGGCGTCGAGAAAACGCCGCCCTTCTTGCATGTCCGATCATGACCCTTTCCGTGACAGCCCCTTCCGGCGCCACTCATCAGATGGCCGACGCCTGGCGTCGCCAGACGTCCTTGCGCCGGCTCTACACCGCCATCGGTGTCGGCCTGCTCATCACTGCGCTCGGCAGCACCATGTGGTTCGCCGACGAGGCCAATGCCGGGCATTTCTTCGACCGGTTGCCGCATTTGCTGGATTTCCTGAGCTGGCTCGTCCCCAAGGACTGGAACGATGTCTGGCGGGCGATGTTCGACATCGCTTCCCCGCATGACACCGGTACCCAGGAATTCAATTTTCCGCTTGGCCGCTCCTATGTCTGGGGCAGCTTCTACATCCCCGAATATTTCGAGCTGATGCTGACCACGCTCAACGTGGCCCTGGTCTCGACCTTCATCGGCTTCGTCTTCGCCGTGCCGTTCTCCTTCATCGCGGCGCGCAATTTGACGCCGCATCCGGTGCTGCGGCTGATCGTCAAGCGCCTCATGGAACTGCTGCGCGCCTTTCCCGAGATCGTCATCGCCGGCCTGTTCGCCGCCATCGTCTCGATCGGCCCGATCGCTGCCATCATCGCCATCGGCCTGCATTCGATCGGCGCGCTGGGCAAGCTGTTCTACGAGATCAACGAGAACATCGACATGCGCGCCGAGGAAGGCCTGAGGGCCGTCGGCGCCAACTGGTTCGAGCGGGTGCGCTTCGCCGGCCTGCCGCAGGTGCTGCCCAACTTCATGTCCTACACGCTGC
>NZ_RZPW01000487.1:0-4803 GCF_003998455.1 Mesorhizobium sp. M7A.F.Ca.CA.001.08.2.1
GCTCCTATCAGGTTGCGTCCGCCGCCGGCATGGCCCGGCTGGCGCCCAACGGGCTGCTCAAGCAGAACGAAAGCGTCGATGTGGCCTGCCTGAAGCCGTCGCTGGTGCGCGTGCTGAAGACGATCGAAGGCCACTACGGCCGCAAGATGACGGTGACGTCAGGCTATCGCGACCCGGCCCGCAACCGGCGCGCCAACGGCGCCAAGAATTCGCTGCACATGTATTGCGCCGCCGCCGACATCCAGGTTCCCGGCGTTTCGAAATGGGAACTGGCGAGCTACATCAGAAGCATGCCCGGTCGCGGCGGTGTCGGCACATACTGCCACACAGAATCGGTTCACGTCGACGTCGGTCCCGAGCGCGACTGGAACTGGCGCTGCCGCCGGCGCAGCGGCGGTGACGGCTAGCAGCGCTATTTGACGGCCTACGCCTGTCAGCCGCCAAGGCCGTTCCGGCAATATCGTTCCAGCCTCCTGAACATTCGAGATAGGCCGAAGCGTCCCCAACTTCGTCATCCTCGGGTCTTCGCGACGGAGCGCTCCTTGCTCCGCCCGTGGATGACGAAACGATGGGTGTCGCCGCTAATCGTCAAGCCTGCCAACCCTCGGCAAAACCGTTGATTTGGCAGGCCTGGAAAAAAGTTGTCCAAGGTGGCACCTGACGGGTTGCCGGTTGCGCACAACGCCAGTATAAGCCGCTTCGTCTGAGCGCGCCCATCGTCTAGCGGTTAGGACACCGCCCTTTCACGGCGGTAACAGGGGTTCGATTCCCCTTGGGCGTACCAGAAAAATTTGCGTTTGGCGCAAACCTCCCTCCCAATGTCGGCAATTTCGCTTGGCTCTCTGCTGCTCTCTTCAACTGACGCGCAGTCTTCCGCGATCACACCATAGGCCAACGCGGCCACACGGGTCATAATCCTGCTACAAAGTGGTCGATTCCTAAGGGATGTAGCCGCTCCAAGAGCCCGCCGCAGGTCGCCCCCGTGGCGGGCTTTTTATTGCACGGTCGAGTTGGGCTTTCACGGCATTGCGACAACGGGGCGAAGCCCCGAGTGGCAAGTCCGTATTTATTTGCCTGGTTTGCGTGCGGGAGCCTACATGAGAACGGGTCGCGCGCCGCTCAAGAGGACCCTCTTCAGCGCTTCAACCGGCATCCGACAGTGCAAAGTCAAAAGCCTGTTATGATCCACGGATTGGAGTCGTATCCGAGACGCGGCTCTGCCTTTGCGCCGCTGTCTTCCGATTTGGCGGTTCCGGTGAAACCGCAGTCCAGATTTGCAACGGGCTTCTTGGCCGACGGTTTCGTGGAACACAAGGCGGCAGCGTCACTGACCGCCGCCTTCTTTTCCTTGGCAACAGCGACACCGGTCGCAGCGAAAACAACAGCCGCGCACAATACAGCCACTCTCATTGGAACCCCCACATTGCACCCGACAGATGGTCGAACATGACGTAACGTAATCTTAATATTAGCACTAACGAATATATTAGCTAGCCCCGTGGCATAAAAAGCAGGCCGAGTGCCAAGCTTGCGCCACGACCGCCAAACCGGTGCCATCTGGACACCAGCCGGCATGAGTCGCATTCTGCTCGTGGGGAGAAGGGCATGGATAAACTAAACATAGGAGCTGATCAGGCCAAACGCTGGCGCGACCGCGCCCTGCGCGGCCGACGGAGGCGTCTGTCGCACAACATCGTGTCGTGGGCGCTGATCCTGATAGCTATAGCCATTCTCGGTGGTCTGATCACGCTCAAGGCGTACAAGTAAGCAGAGCCCCGGCGCGCGAGGCTATCAGGCCACAGCCTAGCCGCTGCCAAGCAGCGGCACGGTAACGGTTGTCGCGTAGTTGATCGGGAAGGAACTGAAGTAGGGGAAGTCGATGACGAAGGCATAGGCGGCGGTCAGATGCGCCATGCGGAAGCCACCGCTCACCGGGTCGATGGCGATCGTGACGTTCACGTCCTTGAACCCCAAGGCCTGCAATTTCTGCGTGGCGATCGATTGAATGTCGGCTTGGGTCAGCGTGTTCTTAAGCTGCAGCGAGCGCGCTGACGTCTCCAGCGTATAGCGAACACTGGAGACCGAGTGCATCGACCAGCCAAAGGCGAATATTCCGAACAGCAGCATGACAAGGAAGGGGGCGATCAGCGCGAACTCCAGCCCGGCCCCGCCCGATCGATCCCGCCGCAACGCGCTTACCCTAGCGGACACGGATCACCTCCTGGTGACCGATGACGGTGGGAGCGGCAAAGGTGCCGAAGGCAATTGGCGGCACCCAGGTGCCCGATGCCTGTATCTGGACATAGATCGACGGCACCTTGGACCCACTGCACATGGTGGAAGCGTCGACCACGGTCGTGCCGCACATACGGATGTGGCTTAGCGTGACCTGGCCGTCTTCCGGCCGATTTTCCCAGCTCGCAATGGCAAGGGCCCGGGTCGCCGCATCATCGGTCGATCCGCTCATGACCAGGTTCGCGGCCGTCTTCACACCGGCGCGCATCGACAGTGAACTCGTTACGTAGGACCAGCCGTCCAGAATACCAAGCAGCACCAGGCACAGAATGGGCAGCACCATCGCGAACTCGACCGCCGCAACGCCCGAATCATCGCCAAGGATCGGCATCGACCGGCGCCCCACGGAGCTACTCGGACAGTGCCACGGACCGCGCGGCTGGAATGTTGGGCACTCCGAGGCTCGAGCAATCCTGATTGATGGTTGAATTACCGGACCATTGAATCGTATTTGCGACGACCCTGGTGCAGCCGCCATTGCCCGAGAAGTTGCCAAGATAGCTCACTTGCTGCTTGGGGAAATAGATGGCCCCGGTCAAAAGCGAGTCCGCTGTGCCGTTGAATGTGCTGGATGCACTCATGCCGGTCCTGTCGCCGTAGAACAGAACGCCTGAGTAGGTGCCCGAAGTCGCCGCGCTGAGCTTCACGGACGCATTGCCATTCATGCTGACGGTCGAGCTGCCCGACATGAAGATGGTCACCCCGGCGCCGGTGATGGCCGCGTTGGCGTTTATCTTGAGATTGCCCTGGACGACATAAACGCCGGGCGAAAGCGTGACGTTGCCCTTCAGGTTCATGCCGCTGCAATAGGTGCCTGGACCGAGCGTCGCCTTGTTGTCGTTCAGGCAGGGGGTCGCGGCCACCGGGGCCGGCAGGTCGACAAAGGGATCGCCGGCAGGCAGTGCCTGGGTGATCGGGGCCGCGCAGACGGTGGTGACGGGATTGCTGAGAGAGACACCGCCCGCCGATATCAGGCAATCGGCCTGCAGACCGGCCGCGCCCTGAAGCTTGATGGCGTCGGAGGCGATGGAATTGGACATGACCGAGCAGCCGGTGAGCTTAACGCTGGTGCTGCCGGAAAACAGCACCGCCTGCGACGCGGACGGATCGAGCGCGAGCATGCAAGCACTCGAGGCATCGGTAATGACGGCCACCGCCCTCGCCTGTTCGGGAACCTTGTCCTGTGTGAAGATCAGGGTGAACATCCGGTCGAGCTTCTGGCCGACGATCACCTCGACCGCTTTCTTCGCCGTATTCGGTCCGGACGCGGGCGGCGTATTGACGACGATCGTGCCCGAGCCCAGCCCGTTCGACGCCGCGGACTGGGTCGCGGCCGCGACGATCGTCGGCTTGTCGGAACCCGAAATCTGTTCGAGCGCTCCGGCATAGGCGGCTGCATCGGCCGTCGCCTGCAATCTCAGGCTGTTGTAGTACCAATAGGAGGTCTCGACGCCGAAGCCCGCAGCGCCGACAACGACCGGCAAGGTGAGGGCAAAAATGGTGGCGACGTTTGCGCCCGTGCTCCGGCGCATGGCGTCCATTCCAAGCCGAACACGGGTGAAGCTATTCAAGGCCATGGCTTAAATTAGAAAGCACGCATAAATGAACGAATGGCTAAAAAGTTCGGTGCATTTTTGAGCAGTGGTCCATTGGCTTCAAAAAAGAAGTGCTTCGCTGGCTGATCAACGCGCGAGCGCACTTCCTGGCAAGCGAGAAGGGCTAGGGCCAGCGGGAGGCGGCGAGAGAGCATCGATGTCCTAGAGCATCCGCCTGCGATAGGCGGCCATGGGTTCGCACCCGATCAGCGAACTTGCCGTCGAAGGCAGCAAACACCGATGTATTGCTGCTCGCACTATTGGAGAATGCAGTGGGAAGCCAAAGCTGTGCAGGATTTCTTCAAGCGGAAAGAATCGGCATCGGCTCCGCAACCACCCCGGCCGACATCTCTCTTTGCACGGCCAGGAAGAACCTGCGCACTTCGTCGCCGGCTGCCGTTCTGTCCCTGCCCGATCCGACGACGAGATCGAGCAACTCCGACGCCTTGGCCCTCCAGAACGAGGTGGCGGGCTCGCCATGCAGGTTGCCGAGCTTGGCAGCAACCTCTCTGACCAAGAATACCTGACGGTCGATCGGGAATGCACGGATTTTTTCTGGGGACATCTTCCGAACGATGAGACTGACGCAACGAATCAACCATTGCCAACAAGCAATGGCGTAACCGGGAAGGTGGAAACGGAAGCTTAACGGCGCTGACGTGGGTGCAGCGTGGAGCGGTCGTCGGGACGAAAAGGGCGCAGCCCTGCGCTCACGACATCGCCGTGTGCGTTCAAACGCGATCGTTGACGTAGGAACCGGGGCAGGCGAACGGCGACGGCCCTCAGGCCTGGAGCGCCCTCGCCTCACCGCCGCGCTTGCGCGGCGTCATCATGTCCCTGGCCATCAGTCCGCTGGCCCGGCAAAACGCCATGAACGCCCGGCAAGCATCCTCGGTCTTGACCACGTCTACCG
>NZ_RZPW01000488.1:0-4795 GCF_003998455.1 Mesorhizobium sp. M7A.F.Ca.CA.001.08.2.1
CCTCTATGAAGGCTTCGCCCGTATCCCCCGATGCCGTTTCGCAGCTCCACAGCCGCAGCTCGCCGTCCTTGGCAAGCGCACGGCCGATTGCGGCAAGATCCTCGGCCTCTTCCTGCAATGTAGTTGATGACCACTCCCCTGCTGTGAAGCCGACACGCCCAGACCCACCATGTGCGATAACGTGCACCGCATCGAGCCCTGCGTGCCCTGCGAGCGCGGCAGCGATCTGCCGCGCCGCCGGTCGGCGGCCGTTGAGCACAATCGCTTGAACCTCGGGTCGCACGCTGCCGAGAATCGCCTGGAGGTCGGAAACTGAAGGATCGACAAAAAGAACTTCAGAGGCACGGGCCATGACTGGCTCCTGTTGGCTTCGAACTCAATTCACCGGCAGCCACTCACTGGCCTAGCCGGCAAGTGCTGCGACCAAAGAGATTTACCTCCCGGACGGCCCGACGGCGCCGTGGGGACGTTCCACGACTGGCGTCTCCACGCGGAGGAAGTTGGCGACCTGGAAGTTCCCGCCTTCATCAAACGTCCCAATGGCAAGCGAGCCGGCGGTGCTTGGGACTTTGACGGTGAGGGCGACAGCGAGGCTTCGCTTGGCGGCTCTGGGAAGAACGACCTGACCGACAATAGCGCTCTTGGCCGTGTCCAGAATGAAATAATTTACATTTTCAATCGTGTCGCCGATCGGCAAAATGCCTCGAACGGTGACTTCCATAGCCGCAAATCCTGCCGTGAAGCTCATCATCTTCTCCTTGGTCGCCGGCGGCCGGGCCGCAGCTTCTCTTGGTCGTACCTTAGATTTCAATCGCTGGTTCAATGGCTGCAGAGCGCGGGCGCCCGGTGAGGCCGGTCGCGCGCATTGCCGCATTGCGGGCAGGTCTAAGAGACGGGTGCGCAAGGCTTGGCAGCCTCTTCGTGCCGCTCGATCGGATGGCGCCCCAGTTGTCTTCGCCCAGGTGAGTGAGGCGTCCAAAGGACACCGAGGAATACCCATCAATCGCTGGGTAATCCGTGCTGTTGGCCAACTGCGGGTAATTCAGGCGTTGTTCTACGCCTAAGCCTGCGTCACGGCCCCATCGACTCGTACACGGTATCACCCCAACCATGGTCACTCCCGTCACGCGTGTCGCCGATTTCTCGACGACGACTAACGAGGGAACCAACTGCTTGCGGGGGGAACATCAGATTTGGGAAAACGCCGGCCTTGAGTTCAAGGCCGTACAACGTCTTCTCTTGCACGTCACCACACACTTGCCACGCCCTCACGCACGAAGTGACTTGCTCCAGACACTCTCCTGGCTTCGCAGACGCAGCCCAACAGGCCCTCTGCCCGGTTCGCGGGAACCCTCTCAACACAAGACATTAGTAAAATCTAAAATTAGCAACTTGTAAATAACCAAGTTAACAATTTATTAATTGTGGACCATGAGTAACTACTTTCGGTCGACATCAAATGGCGCGCATGGGCCGAACGCATCGAAAAATCCGAGGCTTAAGGGTGCCCTCTGGTTCGCGTCGAACCCTCGATGTCGCGGCGGAATTTGCGCCTCAGCGATTGGGTCGACGGGAAATTCTGTTCTTAACCCTCTGGTCCCGAGCGACCGCAAGACCCTTGCTGCGACGGAAAGCGCTGGCTAAACAATGGACGGGTTGAGGCAGCACTTGGCTGTGAAGGGGCAATCGTTCTTTGCAACAAAGGTCATGCAAATGGCCAAGGCGGCGGGGTGATGCATGAGATATAAAGCCGGACAAAGGCGCAGGAATTCCCTTCAACAATTTCCAGCAGCGTGTAACGAACGTCGCTCCGCCAAGGGATTAGCATGAGCACCATCGGCCTGTGCATGATCGTCAAGAACGAGGCAAAGGTCATCTTGCAATGCCTCGCCAGCGCCCTTCCTCTCGTTGACTACGTGCTCGTCATCGACACGGGTTCCGAGGACGGCACGCAGGACGTCATCCGTACCTTCCTGACCCTTCACAATGTCAAAGGCACAGTCATCGACGAGCCTTGGCGGGACTTTGCGTACAACCGTACCTTTGCCCTTGACCGCCTGCGTGAAGTCGAGACGGTCGACTACGCCATGATCATCGACGCCGACGACGTCGTGGTCCAAGACGCTGACTTCGATCCGATCGCGTTCAAGTCGAACATGGAACACGATCTCTACGACGTCGAGGTGTCCCATGGGGGCATTTCGTTTTATCGCCCGCAGATTTGCCGCAACCGGCTTCCCTTCTCCTTCAAGGGCGTGCTGCACGAATATCTCGAGGCCCCTCCCGGCCATCTCACACGCGAGACCGCCAAGGGTTTTCGCGTGGCGACGGGGCGTGGCGGAGCACGCAGTCAAAACCCGCGAAAGTACCAGGACGACGCGACGGTTCTTGAAAGCGCGCTTGCTACGGAGACCGACCCGTTCCTTATTTCGCGATACACCTTTTATCTGGCGCAGAGCTATAGGGATTCCGGAGAACGTGAAAAATCGCTGGCAAACTATCTGAAGCGCGCCGAGCTGGGCTTCTGGGACGAGGAAATCTATGTCAGCCTGCTCGAAGCGGGCAATCTCATGGCAGCGCTGGGACGGCCATTCGACGAGGTCGTTGCAATCTTTGAGCGTGCGACGCAGGCCGTTCCCGCCCGCGCTGAAGCTCTTCACGCCGCGAGCCTCTATTGCCGCACCCAGGGCCGGAACGCGGAGGGAGCGGAATTTGCGCGTCGAGGGCTCGACCTTGCGCAACCCCCCGGACTTTTCATACAGCCTTGGGTCTACGATTACGGATTGCTCGACGAATTTGCCGTCAATGCCTACTGGACAGGCGCTTACCGGGATTCACTCGACGCCTGTCTGAAATTGCTCGCCAGCGAAAAATTGCCGGCGGAAATGGCGAAGCGCGTGGTGGCCAACGCGCGTTTCGCCACTGACAAGCTTCCGGTGCATGAACCGTCGAATCTCGGGGCGTTCGGGACAGAGAGCTTGATCGATCAGCACAAGCTTATCCGGCAGCGTTCGCTGCGGTCGCGCCTGAAGGGTTCACCGCGCATCCTGATTGCAATCCTGGCAAAGCAGAAGGAACCGGCACTGCCGCTTTACCTCGAGTGCATCGAGGCGCTCGACTACCCGAAGGCATCGATCGTCCTATACATCAGGACAAACAACAATACCGACAGGACCGAGCATATACTGCGCGAATGGGTAGAGCGCGTGGGTCACCTCTATGCGGCGGTCGAAATCGACGCCTCGGACGTCGTCGATCGTGTTGAGCAGTTTGGCGAGCACGAATGGAATGAGACGCGCTTCAGGGTGCTTGGCCGAATCCGCAACATAAGTCTGCGGAAAACGCTCGAGCACGGCTGCGATTTCTATTTCGTGGCCGACGTCGACAATTTCGTGCGATCGGCCACGCTGCGAGAACTTGTCGCGCTTGATTTGCCAATCGTCGCGCCTCTGCTTCGCTCTATCTCGCCGGGCCAATATTATTCGAACTTTCATGCCGAGATCGATGCCAACGGGTATTATTTGCAGTGCGATCAGTATGGTTGGGTGCTCAACCGCCACGTGCGCGGCGCCATCGAGGTGCCGCTCGTGCATTGCACATATCTTGTCCGGGCTGACGTGCTGACCGAACTGACATACGAGGACGGCACATCGCGGTACGAGTACGTTGTCTTTGCTGCCAGCGCCAGGAAGGCCGGAATCGTCCAGTATATGGATAACCGACAAGTCTATGGCTACATCACCTTTGGCGATGGCCAATACCATGTGAGTGATGGCATCGAGCGGGCTCGAGCGCTGTTGCATGGTGCGGGCGATACCTCCGCATTCACTGCCGCCACACCCTCTGTCTCCGGGACGATGCCAGCCCGGCCTGTCGAGCCGACGGGTTCCCCGAAAATTCACCTGATAAACCTAGACCGCAGCGTCGAGCGCTGGAGCAGGTACCAAAGTAACAACTGGCATTTATTGCACAATACCGTTCGCGTATCAGCCGTTGACGGCACTTCTCTCGACAGGGAGGCGCTCATCAAGGAAGGTCTGATTACCAGTGATTGTCCGTATCCCCCGGGCACGTTGGGGTGCGCTCTATCCCATATCAGCTTGTGGCAGCTGTCGGCTTCAGAAAACAAGACAATAACTATTTTCGAAGACGATATTCGGTCATCGTTTCGATTCACGGAGGAATCCACCAGTATTATATCTCAAGCACGGGCAGATTGGGATATCATACAGTGGGGCTATATTTTTGACCCATCCTTTCTCTGGCTGGACCTTGGTTTCTCAAAAGCCAAAATGGAATTCTACGATCGTCAATATACTAATAGAACTGCCTTGTTCCAGTCCGATAAATTCTCCTCCAGATTCCTTATCAAGGTAGAGCATTCGTTTGGGCTTCAGGCATACACAATCACACCAAGGGGTGCGCGGATACTTCTGGAAAAGTGTCTGCCGCTCCGCAGCAGACTTATCCCGTTTCCTGGAACTGGCGTCGTCCTTGACGACACGGGCATTGACTGCGCGATGTGTGCGGCATACGGCTCGATGCAAGCTTTTCTTTGCATGCCGCCACTCGTTATTCTAGACGATGAGCAACCTTCAGATCGAGTGGCGACGGATCAGGGGTGAGCTTTGAAGGACTCTACCTCGATCGCTGGCGAACGGTCGTTCTATTCATGGCCTCACGGGTACGGAAGAATTCCTAACGCCTGAATGATTACAGCAAATTTTCGCTTTTCTAGATCAGAAAGAGTTGCAACCTTGTCGCGCCTCTTCGTAAAAAGGGCATCAAACTCGAC
>NZ_RZPW01000489.1:0-4787 GCF_003998455.1 Mesorhizobium sp. M7A.F.Ca.CA.001.08.2.1
CTTCAGCGTTTCCCGGGTTTCGCCCCAGGCGATCGGCTGGCGGGCCAGAAGCAGCGTTTCGGGGAAATTCTGCCGCACCAGATCCAGATCGTGGACGACGACCATGATGGTGCGTTCCTCGCCATGCCAGTGCTTGATCAGCGCGATCAGGTCGCCGACCGTCTTGGCATCCACCGCGTTGAACGGCTCGTCGAGCAGGATGAGGTCGGCGTCCTGCAGCAGCACACGCGCAAATAGCGTGCGCTGCAACTGGCCGCCCGACAGCGTGTCGATCGGCCGCTTCTCGAAGCCGCCGAGGCCGACCGCCATCAGCGCCTTGCTGACGTCATCGCGATCTTCCCTGGTGTAGCGGCCAAGCAGGCCGCGCCGTGGCCACAGGCCGAGCGAAACCAGATCCACCACCCGTGCCGGAAAGGAGCGGTCGAGCTCCGATTGCTGCGGCAGATAGGCGGCACGTACACCGGGCGCGCGGATAACCTCGCCGGCCATGGGCTTCAGGACGCCGACAATGCCTTTCATCAGCGTCGATTTGCCGGAGCCGTTGGCGCCGACCACAGCGGTCAACGAGCCCTTCCGGATGGTGCCGTCGAGATGATGGATCGCCGGATGGCTGCCGTAGCCAAGCGTCAGGTCGCGGAATGTCAGGCAGGTATTTGTCATTCTGCGATCCGTAGGCGGCGAAATCCGGCTGCTGGCAGCGGCCGATTGGATATGTGATGTTATTACATTAGTCAACAAGCCAATCCGGCGGAATTGCGGCCGCAGGGTCAACTTGCCGTGTGTGCACATCCATATGCCGTTGGCCCAAGGGGATTCGACCTGGCGACCTTGCCCCAAGCCGGTCGCGACTCTAAAGAAGCGCAACCGCCACAGGAAGGAACCATCCAATGAGCATTCGTCGCATCGATGTAGGCCCGCGCATGAGCCAGATCGTCATCCATGGCAATACCGTCTATCTGGCTGGCCAGGTCGGCCAGCCAACCGGCAACGTCGCTTCGCAGACCAGGGACATCCTGGCGGCTGTCGACGAATTGCTGGCCAAGGCTGGCTCCGACAAGACCAAGATCCTGCAGGCGATCATCTGGCTGGCCGACATGAGCACCTTTGCCGAGATGAACGCTGAGTGGGACAAGTGGGTGCCGCAGGGCAACACGCCAGCCCGCGCCACCGGCGAAGCAAAGCTCGCCGCCCCGGAATATCTGGTCGAGGTTATTATTACCGCTGCGATTTGAGGCGTTGAAGCTGCCAATCTCCCCCCACGTGGGGGGAGGTCAGCCTCACCCCTGCGGCCTGAACCTCGCCACCAGCGTGTGGCTCTCGGCCCCGTAGGTGAAGCGCACATGGGTGACCGGGTGCTCGGCGCTCCACGTCCGTCGCTCGACCACCAGGCAGGGCGCACCGGTTTCTATATCGAGTGCAGCCGCGATATGCCTGTCGGCGGCGACAGCGCGAATCCGGTGCTCGGCTTCGCTCCACGGCACGCGGCCAATCAGCCATGGTCCTGGTGCGGTGGCCATGAATTCCTCGTCCGCTGCCTCGGGCACGGCGGTGAGATTGATCAGCCGCTGTTCATGCGCGAACGGCCGCTCGCCGGCGAAATGACCGCACTCCAGCGCCAGCACCGGTCCGGCCACGCCGAGTTCCAGCAGCGCGCGATCCCCGGCGCTGCTGCGCCTTTTGTGTCGGGCGACGCGCTCGTAGCGATAGGGCAGGCCGAGCGCTTCGACCTCGATGCGGATATCGTGGATTTCCAGCACCGCGGCCTGCGACTGCGGCCGGCGCACAAAGCTGCCTGAGCGGCGGCGGCGCTCGATCAGTCCGGCCTTGGCAAGCTGCGACAGCGCCTTGTTCACCGTCATGCGCGAGCAATTGTATTGCACGCTCAACTCATGCTCGAACGGGATGCGATGACCGGGCGCCCAGGCGCCGGACAGGATTTTCTCGCTGATGTCGGAGAGGATGCGCTGGTGCAGCGAGCCGCCGCCTTCCGCCCCCACAGTGCCGGCCATGCTCATGCCGAAAGCGCCGTCATCACGTTGCGAAAACGCTCAGCGATGGCCTCTCGCTTCACATGCCTGCCGCCGCTAACCTGTTTGCGGCCATGCACCCAGACGCAGTCGACCTTGCTGCCATTGGCGAAGATCCAGGCGTCGAGGATCGCGTCGCCACTCTTGCCGGCCAGCGAGGGATTTTTGGGATCGAGCGAGACAAGATCGGCGGATGCGCCGGCGGCGATCGCGGAAGCACCGGCGCCAAGCGCGACGCTGCCACCGTCGAGCGCGGCGTCGAACAGTGCGCGGCCGGTCGAGCCGCCGGCGACCGCCAGCACATTGCGGGCGCGGTGGGCGAGACGCTGCGAATATTCGAGCTGGCGTAACTCGTCGGGCAGGCCGATGAGCACATTGGAATCGGAGCCGACGCCATAGCGGCCGCCATGTTCCCTGAACAGCGGCGCGGCAAAAGTGCCGTCACCGAGATTGGCCTCGGTGATCGGGCATAGGCCGGCGATGGCACCGCTTTTGGCCATGGCAACGGTTTCAGCATCGGTCATGTGGGTGGCGTGGATCAGACACCAGCGCTTGTCGACCTTGGCATTGGCCAGCAGAAATTCGACCGGCCGCGCGCCCGACCAGGCAAGGCAATCCTCGACTTCTTTCACCTGCTCGGCAATGTGGATGTGGATCGGCCCGTCCGGCGCCAGGGCAGTCACGTCAATCAGTTCTTCCGGTGTCGCGGCGCGAAGGCTGTGCGGAGCGACGCCGACAACAGCCTGATCCAACGCGCGAACCGATTCGCGGCATTTCTCAACAAGCCGCGAGAATCGATTCACATCGTTGATGAATCGCCGCTGGCCTTCGTTTGGTGCGGCACCGCCGAAAGACGAGTGCGCATAAAACACCGGCAAAAGCGTCAGGCCGATGCCTGCCTCGCCGGCCGCGGCCGCAATGCGCTCGGCCATCTCGGCGAGGTTGGCGTAGGGTTTTCCGTCGCGGTCGTGATGCAGATAGTGAAATTCGCCGACACGCGAAAACCCGGCCTCCAGCATCTCGACATAGAGTTGTGCGGCAACCGCCTCGACCTGATCGGGCGTCATCGACAGGGCGAAACGGTACATCACCTCGCGCCAGCTCCAGAAACTGTCGGCGGAGGGGCCGCGAAGCTCGGCAAGGCCGGCCATGCCGCGCTGGAAGGCGTGGCTGTGCAAATTGGGCATGCCGGGTAACAGGATCGCGTGACGTTCGTCGCCGGCTGCCGCAGCAGCGCCAGGCTGAACGGCTGTGATGCGTCCCTCGGCCAGGGTAAGCCGCACATTTTCGCGCCAGCCATCGGGAAGGAGCGCCTGTTCCGCAAAGATCGCTGCCACTTTTCTCTCCGGTTCTCTGTGTCTCATGCGATGAAGGCACTTGCAGTGCGTTTCAATATGTATATACATAACCGTCATCGATTGAAACGGAAAAGATGATGGCTGCAAAGAGCAAAAGCCGGGCAGGGGATCTTCGTCTGTGGCGCAATGCGCGGCTGACGACAATGGCCGACGGGTCTGCCGGACTTGGCGTCGTCGAATATGGCGCGGTCGCTGCGCGTGACGGCCGCATTGTTTATGCCGGCCCCGAGTCGGAGCTGCCCCCGACACTTGCCCAGGGCGCCGAGACGGTTGATTGCGAGGGCCGCTGGATCACACCCGGCCTGATCGACTGCCACACCCATCTGGTCCATGCCGGCAACCGCGCCAACGAATTCGAGATGCGGCTGGCCGGCGCCACTTATGAAGAGGTCGCCCGGGCTGGTGGCGGCATAGTCTCCTCGGTCAAGTCGCTGCGCGCAGCCAGCGAGAGCGAACTGGTCACCCAATCACTGCCACGCCTCGATGCGCTGATCGCCGAGGGCGTAACGACCGTGGAGGTAAAATCAGGCTACGGCCTGGACCTCGAAAACGAGAAGAAGTCGCTGCGTGCCGCACGGCGGCTGGGCAACCAGCGGCCGGTGACGATCCGCACGACCTTCCTCGGCGCCCACGCGCTGCCGCCGGAAGCCAAGGGTGACAAGGACGCCTTTATCGATCTGGTCGCCAGGGAAATTCTCCCGGCGGTTGCCGCCGAGGGGCTGGCCGATGCCGTCGACGGTTTCTGCGAGGGCATCGCCTTTTCGCCGGAACAGATGGCGCGCGTCTTCGATGCTGCAAAGGCGGCCGGCCTGCCGGTCAAGCTTCATGCCGACCAACTGTCCAATTTGCATGGCGCCGAACTCGCCGCCCGTTACGGTGCGCTGTCGGCCGACCATCTCGAATACACCGATGAGGCAGGTGCAGCGGCGATGGCCAAGGCCGGAACCGTGGCGACGATCCTGCCCGGCGCCTACTATTTCATTCGCGAAACCAAGAAGCCGCCGATCGGCCTGTTTCGCCAGCACGGCGTCAGGATGGCTGTAGCCACCGACAACAATCCCGGCACTTCGCCGCTGACCTCGCTGCTTCTGACCATGAACATGGCGGCGACCCTGTTCGGCTTGACCGTCGATGAGTGCCTTGCCGGCGTCACCCGGGAGGCGGCCCGCGCGCTTGGTTTGCTGGGAGAAACCGGCACGCTGGAAGCCGGAAAATCCGCCGACCTGGCGATCTGGAACATCGAGCGCCCCGCCGAACTCGTCTATCGCATGGGCTTCAACCCGCTGCATGCCCGCATCTGGAGAGGACAATGACCGAACTGACCCTGAAGCCCGGCAATGCGACGCTGGCCGACTGGCGCGCCATCTATCGTGGCGCCGTGCCCAAGCTGGACGATGCCTGC
>NZ_RZPW01000048.1:0-15281 GCF_003998455.1 Mesorhizobium sp. M7A.F.Ca.CA.001.08.2.1
GGCATCGACGGCATGGAGCTGATCCAGGAAATCCGGCAGATCTATGATAATTACGATTTCCAGACCGAGATCCTCGTCGCCTCGGTGCGCACCGTGAACCACGTCAAGCAGGCGGCACTGATCGGCGCCGACGTCGTGACCGCGCCGCCGGCGACCCTGAAGGCCCTGGTCAACCATCCGCTGACCGACAAGGGCCTCGCCGCCTTCCTCGCCGACTGGGCCAAGACCGGCCAATCGATTGGCTGAGATGGCGATCGGCTGAAGCCAATGCGCTTGCAGTGAAAAAAGACCGGGCAACCGGTCTTTTTTATGTGCTGCGGGTGGGGTGACTTTCCATGTCTTTGTTTTTGCGTGCCTTGCACTAGCTCTTTTGGCTTTACTGCATCGCAGCATTGCATCCAGCTGAAATCGAGAGCGACAAGTTCAAAACAGGATATTTGATCGAGTTCACCAGATCGACACGCTGCTGAAGCATACCCTGGATATCACGCTAGAGAGATGCCCTTCGACGAACTTAAAAAACGATGACTTGGTCGAACCCTTTGTAAAGGTGCTGGCTGTAGCTTCGATGTTTTAGCTACTGGGTCGAACATGAGCCTTCTAATCTCAATCGCCTTTTCTGTTCTTGCATCAATAGGACTCGCTTTCGCAAAGGCATTTTCAATCTACGGCCTCATTCGGGACAAACGTTATTCGTGGGTGAGTTTCATAGTGATTTCGGTCGTGTGGCTTGGCGCAACGGTGCTGAGTGCCAACCGGACGTGTGGTCAATGGGGGTGTAGCTGGGGTCTTCACTTCGGTTGGATTCTTGCCCTGTTGCCTCAAGGCTTCGTGACGAATGTTGCGTTAGGTGAGAAGCTATTTGTGATTGCGTTGCTTACATATTTGGGACTGTGCATCTATTTCTTCGGGCATGTCATTGGCTGGTTATCCTATGTGGTCGTCAGCATTGGAAAGGCCGTCACTAACCGCTAGTGTAGATGCTTAAGGTTTAGGCTGGGATAGGTGATGGAATTCACGAGCTTGACCCGCAGCTGAAGCATCCCCTGAAGCATGATCCCATAACGGCCGGGGTCGCTCAGTCCGCGCCGTCATCCTCAGGCACGGTCGCCGGCTGGCGCCGGCCCATGATGATTTCGCGTTTGCCGACATGGTTGGGTGCGCCGACCAATCCTTCCTTTTCCATACGCTCGACCAGGGATGCGGCGCGGTTGTAGCCGATGCCGAGGCGGCGCTGGATGTAGGAGGTCGAACACTTCTTGTCGCGCACCACCACCTTGACCGCCTCGTCGTAGATCGCATCGCTGTCTTCGGCTGCAACCGATCCCTTGTCGAAGACCGCGCCCTGGTCCTCGTCGATTTCTTCCTCATCCTCGTCGGCGGTCACGGTTTCCAGATATTCAGGCCGGCCCTGCGCCTTGAGATGCGCCACGACGTGCTCGACCTCCGCGTCGGAGACAAACGGCCCATGCACGCGCGAAATGCGCCCGCCACCCATCATGTGCAGCATGTCGCCCTGGCCGAGCAGCTGCTCGGCGCCCTGCTCGCCCAGGATGGTGCGGCTGTCGATCTTCGACGTCACCTGGAAGGAAATCCGGGTCGGGAAATTGGCCTTGATCGTGCCCGTGATGACGTCGACCGAGGGACGCTGCGTTGCCATGATCAGGTGGATGCCGGCAGCACGCGCCATCTGCGCCAAACGCTGGATGGCGCCTTCGATCTCCTTGCCGGCGACCATCATCAGGTCGGCCATCTCGTCGACGATGACGACGATGTAGGGCATCGGCGCCAGGTCTACTTCCTGCTGTTCGAAAAGCGGTTCGCCGGTGCCCTTTTCGAAGCCGGTCTGCACCGTCATGACGACGGTTTCGCCCTTGTCGCGGGCTTGGGCGGCGCGCTCGTTGTAGCCGTCGATGTTGCGCACACCGAGCCGCGCCATCTTGCGATACCGGTCCTCCATTTCGCGCACCGCCCATTTGAGCGCCGTGACGGCTTTCTTGGGATCCGTGACGACGGGCGTCAGAAGATGCGGGATGCCGTCATAGACAGAGAGTTCGAGCATTTTGGGATCGACCATGATCAGCCGGCATTCTTCCGGCTTCAGCCGGTAGAGCAACGACAGGATCATGGTGTTGATGGCAACCGACTTGCCGGAGCCGGTGGTTCCGGCAACGAGCAAATGCGGCATCTTCGCCAGTTCGGCGATGACAGGCTCGCCGCCGATCGTCTTACCGAGACACAGCGCCAGCTTGCAGCTCGTCTTGCGGAAGCCCTCGGATTCGATCAGTTCCCGGAAATAGACGGTTTCGCGCATCTCGTTCGGAAGCTCGATGCCGATGACGTTGCGGCCGGGCACGACGGCGACGCGCGCCGAAATCGCCGACATGGAGCGGGCGATATCGTCGGCAAGCCCGATGACGCGAGAAGATTTGACGCCCGGCGCCGGCTCGAATTCATAGAGCGTGACGACCGGGCCGGGACGAACATGAATGATCTCGCCACGCACGCCGAAGTCTTCGAGCACGCTTTCCAGGAGATCCGCGTTCTGCTCGAGCCGCTCCTGCGACATGTAGAAGCCTTGTCCCTCCGGTGGCTGCTGCAACAGCTCTTCCGAGGGAAGCTCATAGGGATCGCCCGCGGTTGACAGCACGACCTTTCCAGCCCCAGGCAAGCGTGCAGAGCGGGCGCCAACGGCCTTGGCAGGGACGTTCGCACTTGGCGCGGCTGGCGCGGAAACGGCGACGCTTTTGGCGGCTGGAATTGCGACAGGCTGGACCGGCGACGGCGCATTGCTCGCCGGCACGTCAGGTTGGGCGACGGCCTGGTTCGAATTGGCCGGCCAAACATCCGGCAACGGCTTCAAGGCCTGGCCCGGCAGGCAGTCGATGACACGAAACAAGGCGGTGGCATCGGTCCCTGTCGTCGGACGGATGTCGATCGGCATGGTGGTGACTGGCGCTGCGGCGAGCGGCGCAGGCGACGCTGAACCGGTTTGCCGGGCCGGCGGCGAAACGTCGACCAGATAGGGTGCCATAGCCTCGAAGAAGGCATGATCCGAAAGATATGGCCAGCGCAGCCTTTCGGTTTTGATCGGGGCGCCCGGAGCAACGGACGCACGCGCGGATGCCCGTCCCGTTGCGACCGTCCTCGGCGGCACCGGCGCAACGGCTGGCACCCTCTCCCTGGCGCGCACGGACGGGACAAAAGCAGCAGCCGGCGGCAGTGGCCCTTGCGTGGCGTGCCCGGTCTGCGGCTGGGAGGCAGGGCTTTTCACCGACGCCGGCAATGCCAGGAGCGAGGGCGCGGAGGACGCCCTGCCGACCATGGGTTGCGCAACGGCTTGCTGTGTCGGGCGCGTCGCGCCGTGTTCGACGACACGCTCGTGCTGCGGATGATGCTTCCTGGCCTCATAATCCGGCGTGCGTGTAAAACGCACGTTGGGTGCAAGGAAGAAATATTCCTGCCAGGCAGGGCTCTCGATATCGCCGATTTTCGAAGGCGTGTCGTCCGAGCCACTCCGCGGCTCCATATAGGGCCGCTTGTTGCCGCCGAGATCGACCATAGGCGCGGAATAGCCGGCCTGGCGTGTGGCGGGCTGCCGACCGTCCGGCTCCTTGCGAGCCATACGATCAAGGGCGCCTGCGGCGGAAGAACTTCGCTGATCACCCCTGTCGCCGATGCTCTCGAAGCGCTTCCCCTCGGGATCATCAGGCGGTGCGGCCGTCGACAAATTGACCCGGGAAAAACGCTTGGCTTCCATTCTCAAGACTCACTGTGAAATGTCTGCCGAGCAATAGGGAGCGAGTGGTTAACAGTTGCTTCCCGGATGGGTCGCCGACGATCCTGAGCGCCAAAATCTTCGTGGCAGTCTGCGAGCGACGTGGCACGATCGTCGCCTCGCCGGTGGCGCGATCTACTCGCTGTGCCGTAGCAGGCCGATGGGTCTCTTCGGCCAATCTCTGTTCAGAATCTGGCTCTGTTCAGGAATCTGGTCATGATCCCACGATCATCCCGTCATGCCTGGGGCGCCAGACCGTTTTCGTGAAGCAGATGAGGTGCGCTAGCCGGTCTTGCCGTGCCGGACAAGGTCCTGGGCAATGGACAGCTGCAGCGCTTCCGCCAACTCTCGCGCAGCGCGATTCTCGGCGTCGATCTGCGCCCGGTATGCGGCGAATTCCTGACGCGGCCTGTCGAAGGACGAGGTGATCGAACGCTTGCCGGATGCGATCACCACGCCGGTCTTCGCATCGGCCAGCGTATAGCTGCCGGTCAGCGTCACGGAACCGGCGGTCGGCTCGTCTTCGTCGGTTCCGACCTGCACAAGTGCCGCGGACTCGACCGCTTCGGTCACGCCGAGATTGAGCGAATAGGCCGGCGAGGCCGGCTCGCCGGCGCCTCGTCCAAACCCGAAAATGAGATTGTTGCGCACCTGTTGGCCGTAACGCGTATTGACCGGCTTGATGCCGATCAACGCCAGTTCGGCACTGGCACTGGCCTGCGAACCCGACAGTGGCGCGCTCGAATAGAGCGGCCGCACCGTGCAGGCCGAGACAAGCGCGAGCGAACCTATCAGGCCGGCAAGCGCCATGCGGCGCAGCAAATGGCTCAACTCTGTCTTTTCCCGATCAGGCAACGACATTGACGATCCTCTGCGGCACGATGATCACCTTGCGCGGAGCCTTCCCTTCGAGTGCTTTCTGCACGAAGTCGAGAGCCAATACCGCTTTTTCGACCGCACCTTGGTCCGCGTCGCGGGCAATTGTCAAATCCCCCCGCTTCTTGCCGTTGACCTGTACCGGATAGGTGACTTCGTTGTCGACGACCAGCGCCGGATCGAAGACCGGCCACGGCCGTTCGGCAACGAGATCGGTGCCGCCGAGCGTTGCCCAGCACTCCTCGGCCAGATGCGGCATGACCGGCGCGATCAGATGCACGAGAATCTCCACCGCCTGCCGGCAGGCGCCTTTCAGCGCTGCATCGGCCTTGCCTTCGGCCACCTCGTTAAGCGGCGTGGTCAGCGCGTTGGCCAGTTCGTAGATGCGGGCGATGGCGCGGTTGAAAGCGAGCTTCTCGATATCCTCTCCGACCGCCTTGAGGATCTTGTGCGCGGCCTTGGAAACCACCGCGGCCTCGCCGCTGCTGGCCGCCACGGGCTTGATGCCGGCCAGTGTTTCCGCCGCCGTCGACACCAGGCGCCAGATGCGCTGGATGAAGCGATGCGCGCCGGCGGCGCCATCGTCGGTCCACTCGACATCGCGCTCGGGAGGCGAATCCGACAGCATGAACCAGCGCGCCGTATCGGCGCCGTAGCCATCGGTGATGTCTTCCGGGCTCACCGTGTTCTTCTTCGACTTCGACATCTTTTCCAGCGGGCCGATGGAGACGGTCTCGCCGGTGGCGATCTCGATGGCGCTGCGCTTGCCGTCGACGTCCTCCAGCCGAACTTCGGTGGGCGCCAGCCAGCGGCCGTTCGATGCCGAGCCAACGCGATAGGTTTCGTGCACCACCATGCCTTGCGTGAACAGGCCCTTGAACGGCTCGGCCAGATCGACATGGCCGGCCTCGCGCATGGCGCGGGTGAAGAAGCGCGAATAGAGCAGATGCAGGATCGCGTGCTCGATCCCGCCAATATACTGGTCGACCGGCAGCCATTCGTTGGCCGCCTTGGGATCGGTCGGTTCATGTGCCCACGGCGCGGTGAAGCGGGCAAAATACCACGACGAATCGACGAACGTGTCCATCGTGTCGGTTTCGCGCCGCGCATCCCTGCCGCATTGCGGACATTTCACATGCCGCCATGTCGGATGACGGTCGAGCGGATTGCCCGGGCGGTCGAAATCGACATCGTCGGGCAGCTTCACCGGCAGGTCCGCCTTCGGCACCGGCACCACGCCGCAAGCCTCGCAATGGACCATCGGGATAGGGCAGCCCCAGTAGCGCTGGCGCGAAATGCCCCAGTCGCGCAGGCGGAAATTCACCTTGCGCTCGGCCATCGGCCGGTTGCCGATCGTCTTCTGCTCCAGCAGTTTGGCGACTTCGTCGAAAGCCTGATCCGGCTTCATGCCGTTGAGAAAGCGCGAATTGATCATCACGCCGTCATCGACATAGGCTTCATCGATGATCTGGAACGTCGCCGGATTCTCGCCTTCCGGCATCACCACCGGAATCACCGGCAGGCCGTATTTGTTGGCGAAGTCGAGGTCGCGCTGGTCGCCGGACGGGCAGCCGAAAATGGCGCCGGTGCCGTATTCCATCAGCACGAAATTGGCGACATAGACAGGCAGCGTCCAGTTGTCGTCAAACGGATGGACGACGCGGAGGCCGGTGTCAAAACCCTTCTTCTCAGCTGTCTCCAGCGCCGCGACCGAGGTGCCCATATGGCCGATATCCTCGATAAACTTCGCCAGCGCCGGATTGTGCGCAGCGGCCTTCTTGGCCAACGGATGATCGGCGGCGACAGCCATGAAGGAAGCGCCGAAGATGGTGTCGGGCCTTGTCGTATAGACTTCCAGCTCATGCTCGCCATCGGAGGCGTCGGCCAGAGGCCAACGGATCAGCAGGCCTTCCGAGCGGCCGATCCAGTTCTGCTGCATCAGCTTCACTTTTTCCGGCCATTCGTCGAGGCCTTCGAGCGAATCCAGCAGATCCTGGGCGAAGTCGGTGATCCTGAAGAACCACTGCGTCAGTTCGCGCTGTTCGACCAGCGCGCCCGAGCGCCAGCCGCGCCCGTCGATGACCTGCTCGTTGGCAAGCACCGTCATGTCCTCCGGATCCCAGTTGACCTTGGAGGATTTGCGCGTCACCAGCCCCTTCTCGACAAAGTCGAGGAACAGCATCTGCTGGCGGTGGTAGTAATCGACGTCGCAGGTGGCGAATTCGCGCGCCCAGTCCAGCGACAGCCCCATGACCTTGAGCTGCTCGCGCATGGTGGCGATGTTCTGGTAGGTCCACTCCTTGGGGTGGACCTTATTCTGCATCGCCGCGTTTTCGGCCGGCATGCCGAAGGCGTCCCAGCCCATCGGGTGCAGCACGTTGAAGCCCTTGGCCCGCTTGTAGCGCGCCACCACGTCGCCCATCGTGTAATTGCGGGTATGACCGATATGGATGCGCCCCGACGGATAGGGGAACATCTCCAGCACGTAGTATTTCGGGCGCGGATCGTCATTGTGCGCTTCGAACAGCTTCTTGGCGTCCCAGGCCTTCTGCCATTTGGGCTCTGACGCGCGCGGATTGTATCGTTCGGTTGCCATGGGACGTTTTTCACTTAAAAGCATGCGCGAACTGCGGGCGATGGCTCGGCAGTTCAGGGAATGTGGTCCGGGTGTTCACCATGGTTTGGCAAACCCGTCAACCATATGGGTACCGCGTCTGACAAAAACGCCGGTCAAAACAGCAGGATTTGCATATGGGTGACGCCGTTCAGCAATTTTTCGCGGTCAAGGCGAAGATCGCCGCCGCCGAACGCGAGGCCGGCCGCGAAGCCGGCGCCGTGACCCTGGTCGCGGTCTCAAAGACCTTTGATGCCGCCGACATCGGCCCGGTCATCGAAGCCGGCCAGCGCGTCTTCGGCGAGAACCGGGTGCAGGAGGCGCAAGCCAAATGGCCTGATCTGAAGGACGCATTTCCCGACATCGAACTGCATCTGATCGGCCCGCTGCAATCCAACAAGGCTAGGGAAGCGGTAGCACTGTTCGACGTCATCGAGACGGTCGATCGCGAGAAGATCGCCGCCGAACTCGCCAAGGAGATCGCCAAACAGGGCCGCGCGCCAAAACTCTATGTCCAGGTCAACACCGGCTCCGAGCCGCAGAAGGCCGGCATCGAGCCCCGCGACGCCGTGGCCTTCGTCGCCCGCTGCCGCGACGTGCACGGCCTCGCTATCGAAGGCCTGATGTGCATCCCGCCGGCCGATGAGAACCCCGGTCCCCACTTCGCGCTGCTGGAGAAGCTTAGCAAGGAAGCCGACGTCGCCAAACTCTCGATGGGCATGTCCGGCGACTACGAAACAGCAATCGCCTTCGGCGCCACCAGCGTCCGCGTCGGCTCGGCGATCTTCGGCACTCGCTGAGACGCAACGGCCTTTGGGCCAATCCGACAGGCTCGTTGCTCCAGGACTGGAAACGAAACGTACCGTTCCTATTTGCTTTGCGTCATCACAAACTCTCTGGAGCCGCCACTATGCGCTACAACCAGCTTGGAAATACGGGGATGTTCGTCTCCGAACTGTGCCTCGGCACCATGACCTTCGGCGCCGCCGGTCAGAATGCCCAATGGGGCCTGATCGCCAGCCTCGACCAGAAGGGCGTCAACGAGATCGTTGCCCATTCGCTTGCCGCCGGCGTCAATTTCTTCGATACGGCCGACGTCTACTCCTTTGGCGAATCCGAACGGTTGCTCGGCCAGTCGCTCAGGGATCTCAAGATCAATAGGCAGAATGTGGTCATCGCCACCAAGGCGCATGGCGCCATGGGTGAAGGCCCCAACCAGCGCGGCTCGTCACGCGGCCACATCATGGATTCGATCGATGCCAGCTTGGAGCGGCTGCAGCTCGACCATATCGATCTCTATCAGTTGCACGGCACCGACACGGTGACGCCGATCGACGAGACGCTGCGAGCGCTCGACGATCTGGTTGCCAGCGGTAAGGTCCGCTATGTCGGCGTCTCCAACTGGGCGGCATGGCGCATCGCCAAGGCGCTCGGCATCGCCGAGCGCAAGGGTTTCGCCCGTTTCGAGACCGTGCAGTCCTATTATTCGATCGCCGGCCGCGATCTCGAGCGCGAAATCGTGCCGCTGCTCAACGAGGAAAAACTCGGCCTGATGGTGTGGTCGCCGATGGCCGGCGGCCTGCTCTCCGGCAAATATGGCCCCGGCGCACCCGGCAATGGCGAAGGCCGCCGCGCGTCCTTCAACTTCCCGCCGGTCAATGAGGACCGCGCCTGGGCGGCCGTTGCCGTCATGCGCGACATAGCCAAAAAACATGATGTGAGCGTCGCCACGGTGGCGCTCGGCTATGTCCTGGCCAAGCCCTTCGTGATGAGCGTCATCATCGGCGCCAGCCGCATGGACCAGCTTGAACAGAACCTCGCAGCGACTGAAGTGAAGCTCGACACCGACGATCTCGCCCGCCTCGACGAGGTCAGCGCGCTGCCGTCCGAATATCCAGGCTGGATGCTGGAGCGCCAGGCAGCGGGCCGCCGTCCGGCGGCGTTCACGCCGAAAGCATAAATACAGCCCACGCTGACATCTCGGGAGCCGTGGCTCCGGAGATGTCAGGTCAGCCGGACGCTCTCGACCAGAAAATCGAGAAAGGCGCGCACCCGCGCCGGCAGATGCCGGCCCTGGCCGACATAGACGGCGTGGGTCGGCTCCTCGTCACCCGGATTGAATGCCTCCAACAGCGGCACCAGCCTGCCGGCCGCTATGTCTTCCGCCACATGCCAGCGCGCCAGCCGGGCGATGCCCGCGCCCGCCAGTGCCATGAGCCGCATCGCCTCACCATCGCTGACCAGCGTGTTGCCGGTGATGGGAATCATGATGGCGCGGCCTTCCGCGTCGAGGAACGGCCAGCCATCGAGGTGCCTGACGAAGCCGAAGCCCATGCGGTTGTGCCTGTCGAGATCGGCTGGCGTCAGCGGTATGCCGTGCGTCTCGAGGTAAGAAGGTGCTGCAACAACGACCACCGGGCTTTGCCCGAGCTTGCGCGCCACCAGCCGTGACCCACTCAATGGCCCGGCACGGATGGCAACATCGGCGCGCTCCGCCATCAGGTCGACGACGCTGTCGGTCAGCACCAGATCGACCGAAATCTCGGGGTAGCGTTCCAGGAACCGAGGCAGAAGCGGGACCAGCCGATGCACCCCGAAGGGCACGTAGCTGTTAATACGCACACGTCCGCGCGGTGAAGCACCCGCCGCTGCCTCCTGCTCGGCTGCCGCCATGTCGGCAAGGATGCGCAGGCCGCTCTCGTAGAATGCTGTGCCTTCCGGCGTCAGTTGCAGCTTTCGCGTCGAGCGGCTGACCAGCCGCGCGCCAAGCCGGGCCTCCAGCCGCGCGATCAGCTTGCTCACCGCCGACGGCGTCATGCGCAACGCGCGTGCCGCGGAGGAGAAACTGCCTTCCTCGACGACGCGCACGAACACTTCGATCTCGCCGGAGCGATTGACGTCGGGCCTGGCCATTTATGAATCTATTTCACAGAAAATATGCCCAAGGCAAGTCTGGTTCACAATGCAGGGAAGCACGATCTCAGGGGTCGGGGCGCGGGACGGCGCTCTTCGCCATCGAAGTGGAAACCGCCATGCCTCTTGCTCTCTACGCCCTCGCCGCCGGTGCCTTCGGCATCGGCGTCACCGAATTTGTTATCATGGGTCTGCTGCTCGATGTCAGCAAGGATCTCGGCGTTTCGATTTCGGCTGCCGGCCAGCTCATTTCGGGCTATGCGCTTGGCGTCGTCATCGGCGCGCCCTTGCTGACCATCGCCACCGGCAACTGGCCGCGCAAGACCGTGCTTCTGGCGCTGATGGCGATCTTCACGCTCGGCAATCTCGCCTGCGCGTTGGCGCCCGACTACTGGACGCTGATGGGCGCCCGCATCATCACCGCCTTTGCCCACGGCACTTTCTTCGGCGTCGGCTCGGTGGTCGCCACCGGCTTGGTCGCGCCCAACAGACAAGCCTCGGCGATCGCGCTGATGTTCACCGGCCTGACCATCGCCAACATCCTCGGCGTGCCCTTCGGCACATGGCTCGGCCAGGCCTTCGGCTGGCGCGCGACCTTCTGGGCCGTGACAGTGGTCGGTGTGGCCGCCTTCGCCGTCATCCTGGCTCTGGTGCCACGCAGCCGGACGGCGCCCGAAAAGAGCGACCTGCGCGCCGATCTCGCCGTTTTGCGCCGCACCCCCGTCCTGCTCGGCCTCGCCACCACCGTGCTCGGCTATGCCGGCGTCTTCGCCGTCTTCACTTATATCGCTCCGTTGCTGACCGAGATCAGCGGCTTCAAGGAAGCAGCCGTGTCGCCGATCCTGCTCGTCTTCGGCGGCGGTCTCATCGCCGGCAATTTGCTTGGCGGCAAGGTCGCCGACCGCTGGCTTGTGCCGGCCGTGCTGGGCAGTCTGGTGGTGCTGGCCCTGGTGCTCGCAACGATGACCTTCGCCATCCACAGCCAGGTGATGGCCGTCATCTATGTCGGCCTGCTCGGTGCCGCCGCCTTTGCTACCGTGGCGCCGCTGCAGATGTGGGTGCTGGACAAGGCGCAAGGTGCCGGCCAGAGCCTCGCCTCGTCCTTCAACATCGCCGCTTTCAATCTCGGCAACGCCGCAGGCGCCTGGCTTGGCGGCGCGGTGATTGCCCAAGGGCTTGGCCTGGGTGCCCTGACCTGGGTCGCCGCCTTGCTGCCGCTCACGGCGCTCGGCGTGGCCGGACTGGCGCTGCGTCTCGATCGTACCCCGGCGCTCGGCGCACCTGCCTCCATCCGCTCGTGACTACCCTCGGCAAACCCTTCCGACACCCTTCATACCACCAGGAGTAAAAAGATGGATTATCGACGTCTCGGTGCATCGGGCTTGAAAGTGCCCGCACTCTCATTCGGCGCGGGAACCTTTGGCGGTTCCGGCCCGCTGTTCGGCGCCTGGGGCAACAGCGACGCCAGGGAAGCGCGGCGGCTGATCGACATCTGCCTGGAGGCTGGTGTCAATTTGTTCGACACGGCCGACGTCTATTCGAACGGCGCTTCTGAACAGGTGCTTGGCGACGCGATAAAAGGCCGTCGCGATGCCGTGCTGATTTCGACCAAGACCGCGCTGCCGATGGGCGATGGGCCGGGCGATTACGGCTCGTCACGTTCGCGGCTGATCAGATCCGTGGATGATGCGCTGAGGCGCCTCGGCACCGACTACATCGACCTTTTGCAGCTACACGCCTTCGATGCCGGCACGCCGATCGAGGAGGTGCTGTCGACGCTGGACAACCTGATCCGTGCCGGCAAGCTGCGCTATGTCGGCGTCTCCAACTTCTCCGGATGGCAAGTGATGAAGTCGTTGGCGCAAGCCGACAGCCAAGGCTATCCGCGCTATGTCGCCCATCAGGTCTACTATTCGCTGGTCGGCCGCGACTATGAGTGGGAGCTGATGCCGCTCGGCCTCGACCAGGGTGTCGGTGCATTGGTGTGGAGCCCGCTTGGCTGGGGCCGCCTGACCGGCAAGATCCGCCGTGGCCAGCTCCTGCCGGAACAGAGCCGGCTGCACGACACGGCAAGCTTCGGTCCGCCGGTCGAGGACGAGCATCTCTATCGAGTGATGGATGCCCTCGATGTCGTGGCCGAGGAAACCGGCAAGACCGTGCCGCAGATCGCCATCAACTGGCTGCTGCAGCGCCCGACCGTATCGTCGGTCATCATCGGCGCCCGCAACGAGGAGCAGTTGCGCCAGAACCTCGGTGCCGTCGGCTGGACCTTGACGCCGGAGCAGATAAGGCAGCTCGACGCGGCAAGCGAAGTCACCGCGCCCTACCCGTACTTCCCGTATCGGCGGCAGGAAGGCTTTGCCCGGTTGAACCCGCCGGTGGTTTGAGCGCATCGGGCCGTCATGGCGCAAGGTTCGCGGCCAGCGCCCCCCTCTGGCCTGCCGGACATCTCCCCCTCAAGGGGGGAGATCGGATGTCGCGGCGACTTTCGCCAATCGCAGGCGTAACAAGGGGCGGCGTTGTCGGTGGAGCTGCCAATCTGCCCACTTGAGGGGGAGATGTCCGCAGGACAGAGGGGGGCGTCGTAGAACGCCGACCTCAAGAAGCCGTTGCTGCGAAACTTGCCCCTAGTGCAGCACAAACTCCCCATCCACCTTGCGCCATTCATTCGGCGCGATCAGCTTCTGGTGGGTGTAGCTGATCGAATGCAGCGGCCCGTCCAGCTTGGCCTTCCAGAATTCGATGAACTTGATCAGCACCGGAAACTTCGGCGCGAGATCGTAGTCCTGCCAGATGAAGCTCTGCAGCAGATGCGGGTGATCGGGAAAGTGATAAAGAATCTTGGCAGTGGTCAAGCCATAGCCTTTGAGCATCAGGTCCATTTCGGCATGGTCGCGCATGACGGTCCCCAGGTTGATTCGCCTGTCCTCCCACGGCTGATTGTGCGCGCCGCTGATTAACCGTCTATTGATTTTTTCTTCATCTGAACCGGCTTTAGCTTGCGAAAACATGCAGTTAGCAGCGCACCTCTTCGAGTGCTGACAGCCCTGGAGAAGCTCCCTGCGGCATCCCGCCGCGCGAATCCAACGTCTAATGTTGCCGTAACGGCGGAACTGGTAATAATGCCGCCGAATTCGCGGCCGTGTCGCCGCGATCCCGCCGGCATTTCAAGCCGGCGATTGGTTCGGGAGGAAAGTCAGGAATGTCCGAGGTTCATGTCCATCGCGTCCAGCCGGCGTGGAAGAAAAACGCGCTGATCGACAATGACACCTACCTGAAATGGTATGCCGACAGCGTCAAGAACCCGGACAAATTCTGGGGCAAGCACGGCAAGCGCATCGACTGGTTCAAGCCGTTCACCAAGGTCAAGAACACCTCCTTCGACGGCAAGGTCTCGATCAAATGGTTCGAGGACGGACTGACCAACGTTTCCTACAACTGCATCGACCGGCATCTGAAGAAGCGAGGCAACCAGACCGCCATCATCTGGGAAGGCGACAATCCCTACGACGACAAGAAGGTCACCTATAACGAGCTCTACGAGCATGTCTGCCGGCTCGCCAATGTGATGAAGAAACACGGCGTCAAGAAAGGCGATCGAGTCACCATCTACATGCCGATGATCCCGGAAGCCGCCTATGCGATGCTGGCCTGCACGCGCATCGGCGCCGTCCATTCGATCGTCTTCGGCGGTTTCTCGCCGGATGCGCTGGCCGGCCGCATCGACGACTGCAAGTCGACCTTCGTTATCACGGCTGACGAAGGCCTGCGCGGCGGCAAGCCGATCCCTTTGAAGGAAAACACCGACAGGGCGATCGAGATCGCCGCGAAAGCCGGAACGAAAGTCGAAAAGGTGGTGGTCGTGCGCCGCACCGGCGGCAAGACCGGCTGGGTTTCAGGCCGCGACGTCTGGTATCACGACGAGATCGCGACGGTGAAAGCCGAATGCAAGCCCGAGAAGATGAAGGCCGAGGACCCGCTGTTCATTCTCTACACGTCGGGTTCGACCGGCAAGCCGAAGGGCGTGCTGCACACCACCGCCGGCTATCTCGTCTACGTCTCGATGACCCACCAATATGTCTTCGACTACCATGACGGCGACATCTACTGGTGTACCGCCGATGTCGGCTGGGTAACCGGCCACAGCTACATCGTCTACGGCCCGCTCGCCAACGGCGCCACCACGCTGATGTTCGAAGGCGTGCCGAACTATCCGTCGCAGTCGCGCTTCTGGGAAGTCATCGACAAGCACAAGGTCAATATCTTCTACACCGCGCCGACGGCGTTGCGCGCGCTGATGGGCGCCGGCGATGCGCACGTGAAGAAGACGTCGCGCAAGTCGCTGCGCGTGCTGGGTTCGGTCGGCGAGCCGATCAACCCGGAAGCCTGGGAGTGGTATTTCAACGTCGTCGGCAACGGCAAGGTGCCGATCGTCGACACCTGGTGGCAGACCGAGACCGGCGGCATCCTGATCACGCCGCTGCCAGGTGCGACCGACCTCAAGGCGGGTTCGGCGACGCGGCCTTTCTTCGGCATCAAGCCGCAGCTGGTCGACGGCGAGGGCAAGGTGCTGGAAGGTGCGGCCGACGGCAATCTGTGCATCACCGATTCCTGGCCGGGCCAGATGCGCACCGTCTATGGCGATCACGACCGCTTCGTGCAGACCTATTTTTCGACCTACAAGGGCAAGTACTTCACCGGTGACGGCTGCCGCCGCGACGCCGACGGCTATTACTGGATCACCGGCCGCGTCGACGACGTCATCAACGTCTCCGGCCACCGCATGGGCACGGCCGAAGTCGAATCGGCGCTGGTCAGCCATGAGAAGGTTTCCGAGGCCGCGGTCGTGGGCTATCCGCACGACATCAAGGGCCAGGGCATCTACAGCTACGTCACCTTGATGAAGGGTGCCGAACCGACCGAAGAGCTGCGCAAGGAGCTTGTTGCCCATGTCCGCAAGGAGATTGGCGCCATCGCTTCGCCCGACAAGATCCAGTTCGCGCCGGGCCTGCCGAAGACGCGTTCCGGCAAGATCATGCGTCGCATCCTGCGCAAGATCGCCGAGGACGATTTTTCTGCCCTGGGTGACACCTCGACGCT
>NZ_RZPW01000490.1:0-4755 GCF_003998455.1 Mesorhizobium sp. M7A.F.Ca.CA.001.08.2.1
GGTGGCGCTGATGACGGTCGCCTTCTTCTTCGGCCGTTACGGGATGACCATCCTGTTTGCGCTGATTTCCTTCGCCGCGCTGCGCGAATTCGTGACGCTGACGCATACGCGCCGCAGCGACCATTGGGTGCTGCTCGGCATGTTCGGCATCATCATCCCGTTTCAGTACTGGCTGGTGTGGACCGCCTGGTACGGGCTCTTCGTCATCTTCATTCCGGTCTACTGCTTCCTCTTGATGCCGGCCATCACGGCGCTGCATGGCGACACCGAACGCTTCCTCGAGCGGATCGCCGCGCAGCAATGGGCGGTGATGATCTCGGTCTATTGCGTCAGCCACGTCCCCGCCCTGCTGACACTCGACGTGCCAGGCTTCGAGGGCCGCACCCTGCTGCTGATCGCCTTCCTGATCATCGTCGTGCAAGGCAGCGACGTGCTGCAGTACATCTTCGGCAAGCTGTTTGGTAAACACCGGTTTTCGCCGAACGTCTCGCCGTCGAAAACCTGGGAAGGGCTGATCGGCGGACTGGTGTCGGCGAGCCTGCTCGGCGCGCTGTTGTCGTTCGTGACGCCCTTCTCGCCGCTGCAGGCGGCAGGCGTGGCCTTCGTCGCCTGCTCGATGGGATTCCTAGGCGGGCTGGTCGCCTCGGCCATCAAGCGCGACCAGGGCGTCAAGGACTGGGGCCATCTGATCGAAGGCCATGGCGGCATGATGGACCGCACCGACAGCCTGGTCTTCGCCGCCCCGGTGTTCTTCCACATCGTGCGCTATTTCTGGACCGTGTGATCCGGCGACCGGTTGCCAAACGCGCTCAAAGCCGGTTGCGGATCAGCATGGTGACGACGAAGAACGCACCGACCGAGCTGGTGATGATGCCGATCGGCAGTTCCTGCGGCGGCAGCAGCGTTCGGGCCAGAAGATCGCTGGCCAACAAAAGCACCGCGCCGAAGACGGCGCAGCTGGCAACCAGGCGCAGATGCAAGGGGCCTGCCAGCGGCCGCGACAGATGCGGGATCATCAGCCCGACGAAGCCGATGACCCCGGCGACAGAGACCAGGATCGCCGTCGAGAAGGCGGCGACGAGAAACGTCATTCGGCGCATGCGCGCCACTGGCACGCCAAGGCTTTCGGCGGCGTTTTCGCCGGCCAGGAAGGCATCGAGCCGGCGGTGGTTCCACAGCGCGTAAGCCAGAATGGTGCCCGCACCCAGCGCGCCCAACCAGATATTGTCCCAGCGCGCCAGGCCAAGGCCGCCCATCGTCCAGAACAACACGGAGTGGGCGGCGCGCTGGTCGCCGGCAAAGACCAGGTAGTTGGTCAAGGCGGTGAACATGAAGGACACGGCAAGGCCGGCGAGGATCAGCCGCTCCGGCCCTTGGCCCCTCACCCGCGCGACCAGCAGCAGGACGACGCCGGCGGCCAATATGCCGCCGGTGAAGGCCGCGACCGGCAACGTCCAGATGCCAAAGCTGTCGCCGAAGACGGTGATGACGGAAACAGCACCGGCGGCGGCGCCCGACGACAGGCCGAACAGGAACGGATCGGCGAGATCGTTGCGGGTCACCGTCTGCAGCAGCGCGCCGACGACGCCGAGGCCCGCGCCGACGCAGATGGCCAGGATCGTGCGCGGCAGCCGCAGATCGACGACGATCTTGCCGACCGGCCCGGACACGTCGTGCCCGCCTAAGCCGATTGCGCGGCCAAGCGCTGCTACAACGTCGGCCAGCGGGATCAGCGTCGAGCCATAGGCGATCGACAGCAGAGCGAGAGCGGCGATCGCCGCCGCTCCCGCCAGCATGGCCAACGCAAATGCCGGATGGCGCAAGCTCAAAATGCTTCCGGGTGCATGGCCTTGGCGATCTTGTCGATCGCTTCGATGTTGGCGGGTCCAGGCGTCAGCTCGGCGTAGCGGAGGGCGACGAAGCGCTCGTTCTTGACCGCGTCGGTCTCCTTCATGGCCGGACGCGCCTTCAGGAAGTCGAGCAGCTTCCTGTAGCCGCCACCGTCCTGGTAATCGAGCAGGATGAGGAATTGCGGATTGCGCGACGCCACCGTTTCCCAATCCGTGTTGCCCCAGCTGGTGTCCATGTCAGCCATGATGTTGTCGCCGCCGGCGGCAGTGATCATGGCGCTGGGGATGGCGAACTTGCCTGCGGTGAACGGCTTGTCCTCGCCGGAATCGTAGAGGAACACCCGCGTGCCCTTGGCGCTGCCGACCTTGGCGGTGATGTCGGCGAGCTGCGCCTTCCAGCCAGAGACAAGCTTTTCCGCCTCTGTCTCCTTGCCGAAGATCTTGCCCAGCTTTTCGACGTCGCCGTAGAGCAGGTCCATCGAGGCGGCGGGGCGCCTCTTGTCGAGATGGACGCAGCTTTCCGCCAGAACCAGCGTCTTGATGCCGTGCGGGGCAAGCGTGTCGGGCGTCACCTCGCCACCCGGCTTCATGCCGTAGTACCAGCCGGCGAAGAAGAAATCCGGCTCCACGGCCACGAGGTTTTCGAGCGTCGGATATTTCGGCGCCAGCTCCGGGATCGAACCCTGCTCTGCCTTGAATTCGGGACCGACCTTGTACCATCCGGTGATGCCGGTCAGGCCGACGATTGACGGCTGCAATTTCAGCGCGAAAGCCATCTCAGCCATGTTCAGATCATGGATGACAGCGCGCTTCGGCGGCGCGTCGAAGGTCAGCGGCTTGCCGCAGCTGTCGACGGTTACCGGGAAGGCGAAGGCGGTCGAGGTCAGCAGCGAGACGGCAAGCGAAAAAGCGAGGCGTTTCACGGGTATGCTCCTTGTGGGTGGGATCGGGTCGACTATGGAACGGCTTCAATCACGACGGCGGCGCGGCACGGTTCGGAACCTCGAACACCGTCAACTCTCGATCCTCGGTCGGATGGCGCAGGCGCAGCACATCGATGCCGAAAATCTCGCGGATCAGCTGTTGGGCCAGCGCTTCGCGCGGTGCGGCGAGCGCTTGCAGACGGGCATGGTTCATCACCGCAACCCTGGTGGCGAAGGGTGCTACCAGCGCCAGATCGTGCAGCACCGCGATCACCGTCATCTCGAAGCCTGCCACGAGGTCGAGCAGTTCGCCGCGGGCGCGCGGGTCCAGATGGTTGGTCGGTTCGTCGAGGAACAGGATTTTGGGCTGCTGGGCGATGGCGCGCGCCAGTTGGGCGCGCTGGCGCTCGCCGCCCGACAGCGAGCCGACGGTGCGGCCAAGCAGCGGCAGCAGGCCGGTCCGGCGCAGCGCATTGACGACAATGTCGCGTTCCTCGCTCCTGCGCCGCAGCCCGGCGTGCGGGACCCGGCCAAGCTCGACATAATCGATCACCGCCAGCCGCGGATCGGGCTGGTCGGTCTGGCCGACAACGGCGATATGCAGCGCCCGCTCGGCGGCCGAAATCCTGTCCAGCCCGCGTCCGCCAAGCTTCACCTCGCCGGAACTTGGCCGCAGCATGCCCGACAGCATGCGCAGCAGCGTCGTCTTGCCGGCGCCGTTGGGACCGATGATGGCAAGGCGATCGCCAGCGGCCACCGAGAAGCTGACCGCCTGGACCAGATTCCGCCCATTCGCCATGGCACAGAGGTCATGGGCTTCGAGAAGCGCTGCGCTCATCGGCTGCAGCCCGCCGGATTGCGGGGACGGCAAAGCGTGCGCATGGTGATGCGATGATCGATGGAGCCGTCCAACTTTCCGTCACTTTCCAAAACTGGCGACGGAAGGAAGCTGGCGAACCGGCCGACAAGGCCGGGATTCGCGTTTCCTCCCGGCACACCCCGTCCGGTCAACTCAGTGATGGCAGGTCTCCTGGCTCGCGGGTCGTTGCGCCATCCTGCCTTCCCAGCCTTGCCGGCCAGTGGCATTCACGGATTTTGCTCGCCGCTTACAGTTGCGGGGGCAGCCACGGCCTCGACCTGAACAGGCCTCACCGTGTTCCCTTTTCACCCCTCGCCTTTCGGCTCGGGGACCATCACCACTTCAGCGTAGATTTCCACCAAACGCTTCGCAATGGATTTCTCGGACGAAGTGGTGGGCCAGCTAACGGAAACAGGCATTGCACGCTCACTTTATGTAATAACATAACATTCTTAGGAGATGACGCGGCCCGCTGTCAAGCGAAAGCCCATGGGATCGGCGCAGATTGCACGGAATGCGCAATTTCGATCAAACTGGCCGCGCCAGGAAACGCCAAGATGATCCGGCCAATGCGAAAAGGAGCCCCATGAACCCGACCGAGAAAGCGCTGTGGTTCGTCGAGAGCCATCTGCCGGAGGCGATCTCGCTTGACGATGTCGCGCAAAGCAGCGGTGTGTCGCGTTTTCATGTGACGCGCGCCTTCGGCGCCGCAACCGGCCGCTCGGTGATGGGTTACATGCGCTCACGCCGGCTGACCGAGGCGGCGCGCAAGCTGGCCGGCGGAGCGCCCGACATCCTCGCCGTCGCGCTCGACGCCGGCTACAACTCGCATGAGGCGTTCACCCGTGCCTTCCGCGATCAGTTCGGCACCACGCCGGAACTGGTGCGCGCGCAAGGCTCGACCAACAACCTCGACCTCGTGGAGCCGATCCTGATGGACCAGTCCTTCCTCACCAATCTCGAACCACCGCGCTTCGAGACCAGCCGGCCGTTCCTGATCGCCGGCCTCGGCGAACGCTACAGCTGTGAAACCAGCGCCGGGATTCCGATGCAGTGGCAGCGTTTTGCACCCTATATCGGCAACATCCCCGGCGAGATCTCAGGCGTTTTCTACGGCGTCTGC
>NZ_RZPW01000491.1:0-4732 GCF_003998455.1 Mesorhizobium sp. M7A.F.Ca.CA.001.08.2.1
GGATAGGGAAAAAGGCCTTCAGCGGGGCTCTGTTCGCCAAAACCGTTTGCTCGCGAAAGCCTTGCCCGATCCGCTCTTGAAATATCGCTCGAGTTGCCGTGCGTTGGCCTCGGTTTCGACCGCGATATAGGTCTTCAAGGCTGCGGGCAGATAAGCCTTGGTGGAAGTCACCTGGCCCAAACGATGCGATTCGAAACGGCGTCGAAGGTCGTTTGTCGACCCGACATAGATATCGCCGTTATGGAGCTGCAGGAAGTAGACGTACCACATGGTCCCCCTACGCTACTTCGTAGCTTCGGGCGACACTCCTACGCCCAAAATGCGGTTCCGGGTGGCCTGCCACCCGAAGCCCGCAGGGCGTAGGGTGGCGGAGAGGATGGGATTCGAACCCACGAGAAGCTTTTGACCTCTACTCCCTTAGCAGGGGAGCGCCTTCGACCACTCGGCCACCTCTCCGTTGCGCCGGTGGATAAAGAAAAGCGCCGGCACAATCAACAAGCCCGCATCATTATATGCAAAAATAAGAAGGCGCCGAACCGCGATCTTCCATGGATGTGGCGGTTCTGCGGTTGTTTCTGGCTAGCGACTCGGGAACTCGCCATGATTCCGTCGGTCCATCGCCGGATTCGCCGGCAAACAAGGGGTTGCAGTGGCCTGATGGTTAACGAGAGGTTTCTGAGTGAGGCCAAATCGTGTCATTTGTGCAACAACGCCAGGGGATAGCAGCCAGGCAGCCCTTTCACCGGTACGATCGTGGTTGAACGCCGCCGTCCCATGAGTAATGTCGATTTCGAAGGAGCGGCGCGGTGCGCATCTTTTTCGGTAGTGGGGATGGGGCAGGGAACGCTGTCCTTCAGCAAAGAATACCCAGACCCGTTTTTTAACTTTTGACTGGAGGTCAGAAAATGAACATCAAGAGCCTTCTTCTCGGCTCCGCTGCGGCCCTGATCGCAGTTTCCGGTGCGCGCGCCGCCGACGCCGTCGTCGTCGCCGAGCCGGAACCCGCTGAATACGTCAAGATTTGCGACGTCTACGGCGCTGGCTACTTCTACATCCCCGGCACCGAGACCTGCCTGCGCATCGGCGGCTATGTCCGTTATGACATCGGCGTGGGCGATGCGGCTTCATTCGACGGCGTCAACAACGTTCCGGATCACTTGGACGCTGGCGACACCAACGACACTTATTGGAAGCAGGCTCGCTTCACGCTGAAGACCTGGACCGGCCAGGAAACCGAACTCGGCACCTTGAAGACCTACACCGAGACGCGCTTCAACTTCGGCAACACGTCAGGTGACTATGCTACCGACGGCCCGACGGATCCAGACAACTGGCAGGCTCGCAATTCGGGCATCTCGCTGAACTTCGCCTGGATTCAGCTTGGTGGTCTCCGCGTTGGTAAAGACGAATCGGCCTTCGATACGTTCGTCGGTTACGCCGGCAACGTCATCCAGGATACGCTGGTTCCCTACGGCACGTTCGACACCAATGTCATCCAGTACTACTTCGATGCTGGCAACGGCTTCTCGGCGGTGGTCTCGCTCGAAGAAGGGTCTGGCGACGATACGATCGATAGCTACGTTCCGCATGTCGTCGGCGGTGTGAAGTACACGCAGGGCTGGGGCGCCATCACCGCGGTTGCTGCTTATGACAGCAACTACGAAGCATGGGCCGGCAAGGCTCGCTTGGATGTGAACGCTACCAACGAACTGTCGCTGTTCTTGATGGCCGGCTACGGAAGTGACGACGACTTCCTGGATCCGAACACGGGCCACAACTTCTTCAAGCTGTGGGACGGAAGCTGGGCGATCTGGGGTGGTGGCAGCTACAAGTTCAACGAGAAGACCTCGTTTAACGTGCAGGCCTCTTATGACGACGGCAAGAAGTTCGGCCTCGCGGCCAACATTGCCTACGACATCGTTCCCGGCTTCACCATCACCGGCGAAGTTGACTACGTGAACGCCGCTGATAGCGACTGGCACGAAAGCTACGACGGCATCGGCGGCGTGCTCCGCTTCCAGCGCTCGTTCTAAGGGCTGGTTCCTTACAGGTGAAATCCAGCCCGGGCGCGCAAACGCCCGGGCTGTTTTTGTTTCGTGACTGGATTAAGGCAAACGGAAGGATGGGGGTAACGGTAGCTGAATAAATCCGTGGGGTGGTTTCGTGGGATCCGCTGATGGGCGGATGAAATCACAACTGCGTGATTAAAATCTCTTGAAAGGACGCTTCCAAGCGGGTAGGGCTGACCTATCCCACTCGGGGGTGTGGCAAATGATGACGAACGAAGCGATTCAAGAGGGCGAGTCCTCTGATCATTTTTCGATGTTTTCTTCTCAAAGTCCGAAGATTCGATACACCTACAACAAGATTAGAGAAGTAAAATCGCATCGGGTCGGAGATCTTTTTTCAGCATATCGGGACATATTATGGGATGATGGGCGGCATAAGTATAATGTCAGCTCGTTCATCGGCGAAATAGACGAGATCCTCCTTGGGGAGCGTTTCAGCGCCTTTGACCAAAGTACCCTGGACAACCTTATCGGCACCTTGCGCCAGCGCGGCAACAGCAACGCAACCATCAATCGAAAGATGGCTGCCCTCAGCAAACTGCTGCGCAAGGCTCACAAGATGGGAGATATCCACAGCCTGCCCGAGTTCCGCCGCCAGAAGGAGCGGGCGGGTCGGATTCGCTTCCTCGAAAGGGACGAAGAGGCGCGCCTGTTCGCCGCCATCAAGAACCGCAACGAGGATGCCTACAGGCTTTCCGTCTTCCTGGTCGACACCGGATGCCGTCTCGGCGAGGCGCTCGGGCTGATCTGGAACGATATCCAGGAGCATCGCGTCTCCTTCTGGATCACCAAATCCGGCCGCAGCCGCACCATTCCAATGACCGAGCGGGTCAAGGAGGTCATCAAGCTGCCTCCCACCGAGGGTCGCCGGCCAAAAGGACCGTTCACCAAGCTCAGCCAGGCACAGTTCCGTGCCATCTGGAACGACGCGAAGGCCGAAGTCGGCCTCGGCGCCGACGATCAGGTGGTGCCGCACATACTGCGCCATACCTGCGCCTCGCGTCTTGTCCAGGGCGGCATCGACATCAGGCGCGTGCAGATGTGGCTCGGCCACCAGACGCTGTCGATGACGATGCGCTACGCGCATCTGGCCACCAACGATCTCGATGGCTGTGTCATCGTGCTGGAGACACCTCGATCGACTCAGCCGGCTGGCAGCACGGAAGGCTCTGTGTTTTCATCACCCGTTATGACGACTTCTTCGGCAGAGCGAAAACAGAGGGGCGAGGCAGCCACGGCAAAGGAGTCGCCGAAAGCGACTCGGAAAAGCTCAAAAGCCAAGTAGGCTGAAGAATTCTGCCTATACTATCGTAGCTATCCCGTGACCTTGTTTGGTCATGGGATTTACTTCGGGATTTTCTTCCGCTCGGCTTGATCGAGAAAGGCGGCTATGTAGCCCGGTAGGCTGCCAGTCTCGAGGAACGGCGCGTGGCCCTGGCCCTCGACAGTGATCGCCTCCATCATGGAATGGCGCTCTCTCATCTGCTTGAGCGTATCTATGGACAGCAATCTCGAATTGGCGCCACGTATGGCGAGCAACGGGATGGCGGCCAACGCCTCGAATTGGGGCCATAGATCAGGCAGCTTCTGCGTCAGATCGAGGCTCGCAACGGTATCCACCAGCTTCGGATCGAAATCCGGCACCAACCCACCATCCGTTTCGCGGTAGAGAGCCCATACCATCCGATCCCAATCGGCGCCGGCAAGGGCGGAGAAGTCTTCGCCATGCACGCTGCGCTGGGCGGCGGTCGCCTGTGTGAGGGTTTTCGGTGCCGGGTCGCGCTCGAGATAAGACTGGATATGGGCAAGTCCGGCCGTCTCGATCACCGGTCCGATGTCGTTGAAAACAATGGCTTTCAGGACGGATGGCCGCATCGTCCCGAGCACATGGATGATCAATCCCCCGCGCGAGGTGCCGATGAAGGCCGCTTCTCCGATGTTCAGCGCCGCCAGCCCGGCGAGAATGTCGCCGGCCTCCACGCCGACATTGTAATTTTTGACGTCGGGATCATAAGCTGACTGCCCGCGCCCGCGGTAGTCGAAGGCGATGACCTTTCGTGGAGTTGCCGCATGCGTCGACAGATAGAGCGCCAGCTCGTGAAAATCCCTGGCATTGCGGGTCAGGCCAGGCAGGCAGACAACCGGCCAGGGTCCGGAATTGGCCTCGCCATAGACGCGCGCATGGAGTTTTAACCCGTCCGGTGCGCTGTAGAAGAAGTCGGAAAAAAGCTGCTCGCTTGCCATCGGAATGTGCGACCTCACTGTATCAATCTGGACAGCTACAGGCGAGGGCAGGGATGGTCAATAAAAGGCGCTCTTGCCTTCTCCCACAAGTGGAGAAGGACAGAAAGGCTCAACTCCGCCCGTTCACCAGATCCCCGACAATGTCGTATTTGCCGGAAATACGCATCTTGTAGACCTCGTAATTCTCCATCACGCGCTGAACGTAACTTCTTGTTTCCGTGTAGGGAATCCGCTCGATCCAGTCGACGACCGCGTCGATGTCCTTGCCGCGCGGGTCGCCATATCTGCCCACCCACTGCCTGGCCCGGTTGGGGCCGGCATTGTAGCCGGCGAAGGTCAGCACGTAGGAGCCGTTGAAGCGGTCGAGCTGTTCGCCGAGGAAGGCCGAACCAAGCGTCGCGTTGTAGCCGGCATCGGTG
>NZ_RZPW01000492.1:0-4732 GCF_003998455.1 Mesorhizobium sp. M7A.F.Ca.CA.001.08.2.1
GCTGAAGGCGAATCCGACGAACCTTTCTCGCAAGGCGGCGTCCGCTCAAACTCCGTAGCGTTCGGTGCGGATGATTTCGGCTGCAACGCCGGCATCGATCAGCGCCTGGGCTGCCGCGGAAACGAAGGCATTGGAGCCGCAGACGAAGGCGAGACCGGGCGGCTCGGGCAGCCGCGCCATGGCTTGCGCCATCATCGCGACGTCCACCCGCCGCGCATAGTCGGCCGGGCGGCGTGCGGCTTCGCGGGTCAGTGTCAGCACCAGCTCGAAGCCGTCCTGACGCTCGTCGAGGGCGATCAGCTCGTCACGAAAGATCACTTCGTCCCAGACCCGGACCGAAAAGACCAGGACGACGGGCACCGCTGAATTCCGTGCGGCGCGGTGGCGGATCATCGACATCAAGGGCACGACGCCCGAACCGCCGCCGACCATCACAAGCGGCCCACTCTCATCCTTCGGCCAGACGAAATGCCCGCCAAGCGGCCCGCGCAGTTCGATTTCGTCGCCAATTGCCGCGACTTCGTGGAAGAAGGGCGAAACCTCGCCATCGTCGAGTTGTTCGATCGCCAGTTCGATTGCGCCATTCGTTTCGGGCGCGGAGGCGATGGAATAGGAGCGGCGCGCCTGATAGCCGTCCGGCGCCGTCAGCCTGACGTCGACATGCTGCCCGGCGCGATAGGCGAAGGGCCGAGACGGCTGAAAAAAGAAGCTGGTGACACGCGGCGTGCGCTTTTCGATGCGGACGATGCCGGCTGTTTGCCAGGGCGACTGCACTGCCGCCGTATCGCTCACGGATCGTCCGTGTAGCGTTGCTCGCGCCATGGGTCGCCATAGATATGGTAGCCGCGCAATTCCCAGAAACCGGGCTCGTCGCGCGTGGTGAATTGCAGGCCGTTCAGCCATTTGGCCGACTTCCAGAAATAGAGATGCGGCACCAGCAGCCTTGCCGGGCCGCCATGATCCGGTGTGATCGGCTTGCCTTCGTAGAGCAGCGCGACCATGGCCTTGCCGGCGGTGAGATCCTTGACCGGCACATTGGTGGTGTAACCGTCGAACGCGTGCGCCAGCGTGAAGCCGGTCGGCGGCTCCACACCCGCGTCGGCAAGGATATCGTCGACCAGCACGCCCTGCCACGGCGTGTCGAACTTGGTCCATGCGGTCACGCAATGGATATCGCGCGTCATCTTGGTCAACGGCAGCGCGTTGAACTCGGCCCAATTCCATTTCTTGATCGGGCGTGGCCCATGTTTCAGCGTGAAAGACCAATCCTCGGTGCGCACGCGCGGCGTCGGACCGGCCGACAGCACCGGAAAACCCTGTTCAAGATGTTGGCCGGGCGGGATGCGGGCATCGTCATCGGTTGGCGGGCGCCGTCCTGAAGAGAAACCTCGGGTGACCATCGCGGCAATCTCCCTGCATCGGGCCGACATCAACCTGATGCAATGTTCTCGAAGATGTCGTGGCGGGCAACCAAAATCTTGACGGGCGGAGGCCGGAGGGGATCGTCGCCGACGAACCCTGCCGGTCCCGTTCACGTCAAGGCCATTACTCAGCCATTGGCAAAAGGCACCGCGATGTAGATCTGAGCGTCGCCACGCTCGACCAGCAACAGCACCGACTTGCGGCCAGACTTGCCGGCTTGCGCGATTGCCTGGGTTACTTGCCTGGCGTTCTTAACCGGCACCTGATTGACGGCAACGATGATGTCGCCGGCCTGTATTCCGGAAGCGGCGGCAGCTTTGTCGGGATTGACGCTGGCAACCACCGCGCCGTGCTGCTTGCCGGCTAGGTTCATCTGCTGGCGAATGTCGGGCGTTATGTCCATCAAGCCGAGCCCTATCGCCGGAGCGCGCCCGGCGCTGGGCGTGTCGGACCCGTCATCCAGCGACGCGGTCTTCGCATCGGCGCTGTTCTGGCCGACATCGACGGAAATCCGCATCGGCTTGCCTTTGCGCCAGACGTCGACCGTTTCCGTGGCGCCCGGCGCGACATCGGCGACCGCCCGCGACAGGTCCTTGGGGTCCTTCACGTCCTGCCCGGCAAAGCTGGTGATGACGTCGCCCGTCTCGATGCCGGCCTTGGCCGCCGGCGAGCCGTCATTGACCTCTGAAACCAACGCGCCGCCGGGATGGTCGAGCCCGATGGCGCTCGCGACATCCGGTGTCACCTCCTGGATCTGAACGCCGAGATAGCCGTACTGGATGGAGCCGCCCTTCATCAGCTTGGCCACCACCTTCTGGGCCTGGTCCGACGGAATGGCAAAGCCGACGCCGACGCTGCCGCCATTGGGCGAATAGATCGCCGTGTTGATGCCGACGACATTGCCCGCGACATCCACCAGCGGACCGCCGGAATTGCCGTGGTTGATCGGCGCGTCGATCTGGATGAAATCGTCGAACGGGCCGCTATGCAGGTCACGGCCGCGCGCCGAGACGATGCCTGCCGTGACGGTGGTGCCGATGCCGAACGGGTTGCCGAAGGCCAGCACCTGGTCGCCTGGCATAAGCTTGTCGGAATCGCCCCATTTGACGGTCGGCAGGGGTTTGTCCGACTTGATCTTCAGCACGGCGAGATCGTTCTTGGCATCGCGCCCGACAAGCTTGGCCGGAAGTTCGGTGCCGTCGTCGAGCGTCACCTTGATCGAAGAGGCCCCATCGATGACGTGATTGTTGGTGACGATGGTGCCGTCGGAGGCGACGATGAAGCCGGAACCCAGCGCCTCGGCGCGCTGCGGTTGCTGTTGCGGCGGCGTCTTGGGCGTCGGCATGCCCTGGTCACCGAAGAACTGGCGGAAATAGTCGTCGAAAGGCGAGCCGCCGTCGAAAGGAGAGGCATCGCTCATCGTTTCAGGCTGTGCCTTCATGACGGTGGTGACCGTCACCACCGCCGGCTTGTCGGCGGCAACGATGGGTGCGAACGAGCCATTGGGCGCAGTGATGCCGGCAACAGGTGTCTGGGTCGTCGGAACGGTGTTGCCCGCGCTTTGGGCGAAAGACATGACGAAGGGGGATATGATCAGCGCAGCGCCCAGCAAGGCCGCGACGCGATGCCTACGAAGGATATCTGACATGGTCGTTGTCCGGGCGAGAGTTGATCCAGCGCCGTGGCCTCCCATGCGGGAAATCGGTCATCGGCGTGTCGAGGTTGCAATTGCCCGTCTCGCCTACATGGCAGCCAACCGGATCGACGGCCTTGCATCTAGGGCGCGGATTGGCCCGATTTAGGGTTTTCGGGCGACCTTACGAAGATTTAATATCCGCACGGCGGCAGGGTCGCAAAGTCGTCGGGTCGCGCCTTGCTGCCTCGCTGGAGCCTTAGCCACCGGCGGTTCGTCCGAGATAGGCCGTAGCAATCTCGCGCATGCGCTTGCCGTCGAAGCTCGGTCCGTGTCCTCCATGACCGATACGGATCGGCAGGTCGAGCAGGCGCCGCATCGTACTGATATAGGCGGCCCGGTCGGAATCCGGCAGGTCGTCTATCAGCATGGCGTCGTAGATGGCATCGCCGCTGAAGAACAGTCCGTCGGCCTCGTCGAACAGCGCGATCGAATCCGGTGAATGGCCCGGCAAATGCAGCACGCGAAATTGCCGGTCGCCAAGATCGACGACATCGCCCTCGTCCAGGGTTCGCGTCAACGGCGCGGGCGGGATCCTGTAGTCGGCCGACTTCCATCCGGACGCCGGCAGTTTCGAGACGGCACCCTCGAGGTCGTGGAACATGTAGGCGTAAGTCGCGGCCTCATCCATGGTCTCGAACCGAGCCGCGCTCATTCTTGGCCCGGCCCGCAACGGGAATTCATGCAGCGAGCCGACGTGGTCGAGATGGATGTGGGTGGCAACGACCAGCAACGGCTTGCCCTGCGGCGTCTCGATCTGTGGCGCCAGCGGACAGATGCCCATACCGGTGTCGACGAGCAGGTCGGCATCGCGACCGCGCAGATGCCAGATATTGGCCCGAACATAGGCATGCACGAAGGGCTCGGTCAGCATCGTCGTCTTGCCGTCGACCACGCTCCTGCTGAACCAGCTCGGCATCAAGTGTGAGTCCGGCATACGAAGTGAGCCGGGCATCAGGTGTGAGCCCGGCATCAGACGAAGGGCTTCCCGACCTTGTACTTTTCCGGCACCAGCCGCTTGAGATAGGCCATGCCGGCATCCGACAGCTGATTGACGTCGGGCTTCATGAAATCGTCCGGCATGTGGCGGGTCTTGCCGGCGACGTTCTTGAGCGGCACTTTCTTCAGCACCGTTCTGGTGCCGTCATATTGCAGCGCCACCGAGCCGCCGCCCTGTTCGGCGACGGTGACGGCGAAAGCGCCGGCATCGAAAGCCTCCTGCGCGTCGACCGCGCTGATGGCGCCGATATAGCCGCGCGGCATGTAGCCGAGCGCATCGACGCGGGCACGCTTGCCCGGCAGGCCTTCCGCCAACGCGCGCTCGAGTGCGGCCGGCAGGTCGCTGCCCGACAGCTTGACGTTGCCATGCGCGTCGCGCTCAAGCTTGTCCGGCGGCACCAGGCTTTCGACCAATGCCTTGCCGTCGGCGGTGCTGACGCCTTCCGAAACGGCGACGATGCAGCGCTTGTGGCGATCGAGCGTGGCACGCACGTCGTCGATGAAGCCAGCGGCTGAGAATGGGCGCTCGGGCACATAGACGAGATGAGGGCCGCTGTCGGGGTCGAGCTGCCAGGCAGCGGCAGCCGCGGTCAGGAAGCCCGCATGCCGGCCCATGAC
>NZ_RZPW01000493.1:0-4731 GCF_003998455.1 Mesorhizobium sp. M7A.F.Ca.CA.001.08.2.1
GTCGGCAGCCTGGGCCTGGATGTCGTCGGCATCGACGCCGACTCCAGAGGGCGCATCAAGGTCGATCCGCAATCCTTCCAGACCAGCGTGCCCAACATCTATGCCGCCGGCGACGTCATCGGCTTTCCGAGCCTGGCCTCGACTTCGATGGAGCAGGGCAGGGTGGCCGCCTGCCATGCCTTTGGAGTGCCCTTGCCGCCGCCGCCGGAAACCTTCCCCTATGGCATCTATGCGGTGCCGGAAATCTCGACGGTCGGCCAGTCCGAAGAACAGGTGCGTGAGAGCGGTGCGGCCTACGAGGTCGGCGTGGCGCGTTTTCGCGAGACCTCGCGCGGCCACATCATGGGTGTCAACACCGGCTTCCTGAAGCTGCTGTTTTCGATCGAAACGCGCCGTCTGCTCGGCGCGCACATCATCGGCGAGGGCGCCACCGAGCTCATCCACATCGGCCAGGCGGTGATCAATCTCGGCGGCACCGTCGACTTCTTCGTCAACAACACCTTCAACTATCCAACGCTCGCCGAAGCCTACAAGATCGCTGGGCTGGATGCCTGGAACCGGATGGGAAGAGGGTAGGCCGGCTGGTCGTGGCGGCGAGCCTGTCAGCCTGCCTGCGCCACCGCCGCCGGTCCCGCCACCCATTGCCTGACGATTGCCGCGTCGGCGCTGCCGAATTCATGACCTGATGAGACAATCCTGGCGTCGATCTCGGCGCCATGCCGACTGAGCAATGTCACCAGAGCAGGGGCGAAAGGCGCATAGGTGAGGTCGGCGGCGCCGGCGATCATCAGCACCCGCACCTTTGACAGATCCGTCGCCGGCACATCATCGAGCACCGGCATCGGTCGCAGCAGCGCGGCGCGTTCGACAAGGCCCGGATGCAGCAGCATCAGGCTCGAAACCAGATTGGCGCCGTTCGAATAGCCGAGGAAAATTGTGCGCGAGAGGTCGAGATGATGGCGTGTGGCCGCGTCAGCGACGAAGCCCGCAAAGGCCTCGGTTTCGGTGCGGATGCTCGCCTGTTCGAAGCGCGTCGGCGTGATCCGCGCGAACCAGCGGAAACCATCCTCCTGGACAACGCGGCCACGCACCGCGACGAGCGTGGCACGCGGTGCGATCTCTCGCGCCAGCGGCACCAATGTCGTCTCGTCGACACCCGACCCATGCAGCAGGAAGAAGCAGTCGCCCGTTGAATCCGCCGCGCCGTAAAGCCGGTAGTGGAAGGCGAGATCACGCCGCAACGCACCATCTTGTGAGGTCTCGTCGATCATCGACCATCCTCTTGATTATATGACGTTTCGCTCAATTTGCCGGCTTCAAAACGCAATATTTTCAAGCTCCGCGAAAGTTGATTGAACCGGGCGCATTACAGTCCGTTTCTCCGCCGATAACATCCTTCGGGAGGAATCGAAGCGGTGCGCCGGGGGTCGCATTGCCGGTATGAACAACCAGCTTTGAGGCCTTTTTGTCGATGACCACCCAGATTTCCCCGGACCGCGATGCGCGTGTTCCAGACCGCGAGGCGCGTGTCCCGGACCGCACTGAGCGCGACACGCGCATCGATGTGATCCGTGCTCTCGCCTTGTTGACCATCTATGTCGACCATGTGCCGGGTACCGCCTTCGAGTATCTGACATACAAGAATTTCGGCTTTTCGGATGCGGCGGAGGTCTTCGTGCTGATCTCGGGAATCTCGGTCGCGCTCGCCTACGGCAAGAAATTCCAGCCTGGAAACCGGCTGCTGGCAACTTTGAAGATGTTGCGCCGCGCCGGTGTGCTTTATGCCACCCACATCGTCACCACCATGGTGGTGATGGCCATTTTCTGCGCTGCGGCGGTGTTTGCCAGGCGGCCGGAGCTTTTGACGATGATCAACATCGAGCCGTTGATCAAGAATACGCCGCAGGTGCTGATCGGCATCGTGACGCTGGGCCACCAACTTGGGTACAACAACATCCTGCCCGTCTATGCGGTGCTGCTCTTGCTGGCGCCGCTGTTCCTGCTCATTGTCAGCTATCGGCCGGTCCTGGCACTGGTGGCATCCGGCGCCCTGTGGCTGGTCGCGGGGATTTACCAGATTGCTCCGCCCAACTACCCCGAGCCCGGCTTCTGGTTTCTCAACCCGCTGTCGTGGCAGTTCCTTTTCAACATCGGCCTGGCGGGCACGCTGCATGTGCGTCGCGGCGGCACCATCCCGGTCAATCGCTGGCTGGTTGGGGCGGCCTTGGCCTACACCGTTGTGGCCCTGGTCTGGGTGCACAGCCCGCTCTGGGGGCATATCTCCTGGTTTGGCCTGCCTCCGGTGCTGACCGGTTTCGACAAGACGTTCCTGTCGCTGCCGAGGCTCCTGCATATACTCGCAGTGAGCTACCTGATCGTGGCATTCCCGGCGATCTCGAATCTGTTTCGCACCGGGCGCGATCATCCGCTTGCCATATTGGGCAAACGATCGCTGCCGGTTTTCATTGCCGGCACGGTGCTTGCAATGGCGGCGCAGGTGCTGAAGCTGATCAATCCGGGCGGATTTGCCTATGACAGCCTGTTGATATCGGCCGGCATCGTCATGCAGTTCGCGCTCGCCTACTATCTCGAATGGCTATCGGGCCTTGGCTGGTCCGCCAAAAGCAGGCCGGCTCACAGCGCCGCATCGCCCGTCCATGCTGCATCCTTCGCGATGCCGGGCATGGCGACAAGAATGGGCCGTTGAGCTCAGGTGGGTGAGGGGCCGGATGAGGCCCGCACCACGAGTTCGACCGGCAGCGATTGCCGGCTGAACGAACCATCATTTTCAAGGATCGCCTTGACGGCAAGGCGGCCCATCTCGGCGATCGGCTGGACGATCGTGGTCAGCGGCGGCTTGGAAACCGCCCCTTCCGGAACACCGTCGAAGCCGACGACAGAAACATCGCCCGGTACCGCAATGTCGTGCTGCCGCAGCCAGTCCAGCGCATGGAGCGCCATCCTGTCCGACATCGCCAGGATGGCTGTCGGCGTCTCGGCACCGGCGAAAATATGATCGAGGCCGGCCCACACGCTCTTCTCGTCATTGACGGTCTCGTAGATCGGCACACGCTCGACGTCGATGTCGACGCGGGAGAGTTCCGCGAAATAGCCACGCAGGCGGTCCCGCGTAGCGGAGTAGAGGGCCATTTCCACCTGCTCCCTTGTGGTAGGGCCGAAGCCTGCGTCGGCACAGGGCAGGGTAAGCACGGCAAAGCGGCGATGTCCGAGTTCGGTCAGGTGGCGGGCCGCCAGGCCGGCACCGGCGATGTTGTCGACGCCGATCGCCGCGACCGCATCGTCGTCGTCCGAATCGAGATCGAGCGCCACAAAGGGGAGCTTGCGTTCGCGCGCCAGTTGGACCAGCTTTGAGCCGCCATCGACACAGAAGACGATGAAGCCATCGACCAGCGCACTCTGGATGTTCCACGCCAGCTGCTCGCCATTGACGGCGGAGACCAGCGAAATCCCCGCACCGGTCGCGTCACAAGCCTGCGAGATGCTGGCCATCATCACCCGGGCAAAGGGATCGTCGAAGAAATAGGAGAGGGGTTCCGCGGTCGCGACACCGATGGCATTGACCTTGCCGGCGCGCAGCAGCCGGCCCTTGGGATCCGGTCCGCCATATCCCATGGCCTCGGCTGCCGCCTTGACCCGTTCACGGACCTCCTCGCGCACGATCTCCGGACGGGCGAAGACGTTGGACGCGGTGCCGTGCGACACGCCGGCTGCCTTGGCAATGTCCGCCAGCCGGACCGGTCTTGTCTTTGCAGAGATAAGTGGCGCCATCTTCGTCTCCTGAATTCTTCCCATTTAACACTTTCGTTGGATCGGTTCAAATTTTGGCTTGATCGAGGCTTCGATAGGGCCTATGTTTGAATCGATCCAAGGAAACGCCTGCTGGCTGAATTGGATCGATTCAACATCAAGTAGGGAGTTGTGTCATGCATCCCGTCAATTTTCTGTTCGAAGACATTTACCGCAACGACTGGAGCATCTCGTCGAACACCGCGACGCAGAAGCGCCGCGGCAAAACCAGCCCATGGGTCCGCGAGTTGCGGTTCCTTGTGGAGCGCAAGCGGAGCTGATCGGGGTCGGTTTTTCGCACCTCTCGATTGGATCGATTCAAGCGCTGAAAGGAGCGCACATCATGCATCCCGTGAGCTATCTATTTGAAGACATCTATCGCAACTATTGGGGAATCGCGCCGGCTTCCGAACGGCCGGAGCGGCATCGGTTGGCAAGGCTGCGGCGGCGCAATCGCGAATTGCTCATCAAGCCCGAGCGCCGGCAGGATTAGCCGCCACGCTCGAGGTTTGGTGCCGGCGGGCGTCAGGACCGCACGCGCACCAGCGCCGACGCAGCGATCGCCAGCCAGCCGGCAATGAGCAGCGTGCCGCCGATCGGCGCCGACAGCGGGAATAGCCGCGACCCGATGAAATCGCGGGCCAGCAGATCGCCGCAGAACAGCAGGAGCCCAACCAGCAGGATCAGGCTGCCGATGCGCAGGATCCGGTTCGCGCCAAGCAATCCGGCGGCAAGGAAGACCGGCGCATGCATCAGCAGGAACGATGCGGCGGTGCCAACGAAGGCGCCGCCGAGATGCGCCGCCGCGGCCGACAGCGCCACGCCGGCAGCACCGCAGAAGCCCCCGGCCAGGACGAGGATACGGCTGCTGTTGTCGGAAGGTCGTTCGGCTGTGCTCATGTTTGGGGCCCTGTGACGCCCAAC
>NZ_RZPW01000494.1:0-4728 GCF_003998455.1 Mesorhizobium sp. M7A.F.Ca.CA.001.08.2.1
TTCTCGCGCAGCCGCACCGGTTGGACGACGCCGTTGACGACTTCGGCGTCGATCAAATTGACGTCGACCACTTCGTTGGCGGCATAGGCCTTGGCGCCGATCGCCTCGAGCCTGTCATCGGCTGCCTTGTCATGGGCGAGGTCGGCATGATCCACCGTCTCGGCCCAGCCGCCATCGGCGTACCAGACGGCGATGCCGTCGGTGAGGCGGTTGGCGGTCAGTATCTTCATTGCTGAACTCCTTCGGCGACCGAACTGGACGCGCCTTCATGCCTGTGTGCCGCCAGCGGCTCGGACCGTTCAAAGTTGGCGCCGGCGACCGCATCGCCGATGATGGTCATGACCGGACCGGAAAGATCGGCGCGCGCTTCCAGCGACGGCAGGTCGGCAAGCGTGCCGTGGAAGCGCCGCCGGTTGGCGAGGCTGGCATTCTCGACCACGGCCACCGCAGTGTCCGGCGACAGGCCGGCCTCGATCAGCCGTCCGGCAACCTCGGCCGCCACCGAGCGGCCCATATAGACGGCGACGGTAGCGCCGGAAATCGCGAGCTTGGCCCAGTCGGGCAGCGAATTGCCCTTGAGGTCGTGGCCGGTGGTGAACACCATCGACGAGGAGACACCGCGCAAGGTCAGCGGCAGTTCGAAATCGGCGGCGGCGGCAAAGGCCGCGGTGACGCCCGGGACCACCTCATAGGCGATGCCGGCGTCGCGAAGTGCCGCCATCTCTTCGCCGGCCCGGCCGAACACCAGCGGATCGCCAGACTTCAGCCGCACGACACGCTTGCCTTCACGGCCAAGCTCGACCAGCAGCGCATTGATCTCAGCCTGGCTCTTGGTGTGGCAGCCCTTGCGCTTTCCGACCGGCAGGCGCTCGGCATCGCGGCGACCCATGGCAACGACCGCCTCGGGCACAAGGGCGTCATGGACGATGACATCGGCTTCCATCAGCAGACGATGGGCTCGCAAGGTCAATAGATCCTCGGCGCCCGGACCGGCGCCAACCAGCGCGATGTGACCGCAAGCGGGCGTGTTCGACAGCAGAAGATCGACGGCGGCGTCATGCGCCTGCGAAAGCTGGCCGGCTTCAGCCGCGCGCGCAGGAGCGCCAGCGAAGAAATCATTCCAGAAGCGGCGGCGGGCATTGCCTCTCGGCAGCAGCTTCTCGGCAGCCCCGCGAAACGAAGCCGCAAGAATTGCCAGCGGCCCGAGCGACGGCGACAGCATGCGGTCGATGCGGCCGCGCAACATCTGGGCAAGCACCGGGCCTGCCCCCTCGGTGCCGATGGCGATGGCCACCGGCGCGCGGTTGACCAGCGCCGGGGTGAAGAAATCGCAAAGCTCAGGCCGATCGACGGCATTGACCGGAATGCCTAGGCGGCGCGCATCCGCGGCCACCCGGCGGTCGAGTTCCTCGTCGCCGCTGGCGGCAAACACCATGACCGCGCCTTCGAGCTGCGACGCCTCGTAAGCCGCGGCAAAATGCGTCGCGCCGGCCTGGGCGACGAAGGCGAGCAGGTCGGGCTCGGCGTGTTCCGCGACGATCCGCAGGAGCGCGCTCGACTGTCCGATCAGCCGCGCCTTGGCCAGCGCCTCTTCGCCGCCCCCGACGATGGCCACAGCTTCGCCCTCAACCCGCATGAACACGGGGAAGGCGTTGAGCTTGGGAGCAGTGTGCGACATGGACGCGAGCGGAATCCTCAATGAGCTTGCAGTTCTACGCGCGAGCGCGAGAAACCAGAAGGAACGCACTCGCGCATCCCTTATCGGGATGCAATTGCTTTTCTGAAAGCATCCCGGCCAAGAGAAAAATATTTCTCATTTACAGATAGAGCGGATTCAAGCTGCTGTCGCAGGCCTTGATTTGTGGCTCTTTTAGCGCCCGGCGAGAAAAGCCGCAAAACTGTTTTTTCTAAATTCTACCAAGTTAGTAGATTAAAGTCGCGACCTCGGGATAGCCAGAATGTCCGACGCCGACGTGGCTGCCGACTGGAACATTACCGGCTCGAGGTGCGTTCTCAAAAGGCCCGTCATGTCGGATCGAAATCCGGCTGCGGAATGCCAACTAAAGGTCGCCACGCGGCTAAAAAGGAGCCCTGTCATCATGAACACAATCATACTCAAGCACGGTATCTGGGTGATCGTGGCCGATGGCGAGAAGGCGCTTTTCCTCAGGAACGCCGGTGACAACAAATATCCGAATCTCGAAGTGGTGCAGGAAATGCAGCAGGACAACCCGCCCACCCGCGAGCAAGGCAGTGACAGCCCCGGCCGATACAGTGATGGTCCCTCCTTACACCGCAGCGCAGTCGAGGATACGGACTGGCACCGCATCGGCAAGGAGCGTTTTGCCGATGAAATCGCCGCCCGGCTCTACAAGCTCGCGCATGACGGCGAGTTCAGCGAGATCGTGCTCGTCGCGCCGCCGGTGGTGCTTGGGACAATGCGCAAAAAGCTGCACAAGGAGGTCGGGGACAAGGTGACCGCCGAAATTCCCAAGACATTGACCAACCATGCCATACCGGAAATCGAGGCCTTGCTGCGGGCAGCCTGATCATCGATCGGCCCTGACGAATCGAGACGAATAGCTCCGCACAAATTCCGATCCGGCCGGCAGCTTTCTCAGCCGCCGGTCAAATTTTCGCGGCAGCGCCGTCGATTTCACGGCTTTGCGGGTTGCATCGCCGACATACCATCCATCATATTGCAAACAGGCGGCGGCCTTGGGCGGCGCTCATCCAACATCGCTGACTTGAAAGGCGCTCCATAGACAATGCCGCATGACACGCCCCTTATCGCCACCATCGTCGCCGGTCTGGGGCTGGCTTTCGTCTTCGGGGCTCTCGCCAACCGCTTCCGCATTCCGCCCCTGGTCGGTTATCTCATAGCCGGCGTGCTGGTCGGGCCGAACACGCCCGGCTTCGTCGCCGATGCCGGGCTTGCCAACGAACTGGCCGAAATCGGCGTCATCTTGCTGATGTTCGGCGTCGGGCTGCACTTCTCGCTCAAGGATCTGCTGTCGGTGCGTGCCATCGCCGTGCCGGGCGCCATCGTCCAGATCGGCTTTGCCACCGCGCTTGGCGCTGGTCTTGCCTGGATGCTCGGCTGGTCGATGGGCGCGGGGCTGGTGTTCGGCCTGGCGTTGTCGGTCGCCTCGACCGTGGTGCTGCTGCGTGCCCTGCAGGAACGGCGGATGATCGAGACCGAGCGCGGCCGCATCGCCGTCGGCTGGCTGATCGTCGAGGATCTGGCCATGGTGCTGGCGCTGGTGCTGCTGCCGGCGCTCGCTGGCGTGCTCGGCGGCCAGGAGCAGGCCGACGCCCATGCCAGCGGCCTGCTGTCGCTGCCGGCCAGCTACGGCATCTGGGGCGTCGTCGGCATCACGCTGGCCAAGGTCACCGCTTTCGTCATCGTCATGCTGGTGGTCGGCCGCCGGGTCATTCCCTGGATCCTGCACTATGTCGCCCATACCGGCTCGCGCGAACTGTTCCGGCTGGCGGTTCTGGCCATCGCGCTCGGCGTCGCCTTCGGTGCGGCCAAACTGTTCGGTGTCTCGCTGGCGCTGGGCGCCTTCTTCGCCGGCATGATCATGAGCGAATCCGAACTCAGCCACCGCGCGGCGGAAGAATCGCTGCCGCTGCGCGATGCCTTCTCCGTGCTGTTCTTCGTCTCAGTCGGCATGCTGTTCGACCCGTTCAGCCTGATCAGCAATGGTTGGCCGATCCTGGCGACGCTCGCCATCATCGTCATCGGCAAATCACTGGCCGCGTTCGCCATCGTTGTTGCCTTCGGCTATCCCATCGCCACGGCGCTGATAATCTCGGCAAGCCTCGCCCAGATCGGCGAGTTCTCCTTCATCCTGGCTGAACTCGGCGTCGGGCTGAAGCTGCTGCCGGAACAGGGCCGCGACCTCATTCTGGCCGGTGCGATCCTGTCGATTGTCCTCAACCCGCTGATGTTCCTGGCCATCGACTGGATGAAGCCGTGGCTGGAACGGCGCGCCGCCAGGACGGCACCACCGGTCGAGGCAAAACCGGTTGGTCCGGCGACGGAGCCGGGCCAGGTGGCCTCTGTCGCGGCAGCGGCGAAAAAGGAGGACGGGCCGCCGCCAAAGACGACACTCACCGGCCATGCCATCCTGATCGGCTACGGCCGTGTCGGTGGCCTGGTCGGCTCGGCGCTGAAAGGCGCGGCAATGCCCTTCCTGGTCATCGAGGACGCCGACAAGACGCTGGCGAAGCTGAAAGCGGACAGCGTCGAGACCGTCGCCGGCAATGCGGCCAATGCCGAAGTGTTCGCCGCCGCCAATCCCGAGGGCGCCAGCCGGCTGATCCTTGCGATCCCCAATGCCTTCGAAGCCGGCCAGATCGTGCTCCGCGCCCGCGCCGCCAATCCCGCTATCAACGTCATCGCCCGTGCCCATTCCGATGCCGAGGTCGAACATCTCAAGGGTTTGGGCGCCGATACGGTGATCATGGGCGAGCGCGAGATTGCGCGCGGGATTGTGGAAGAAGTTCTCGGTTCCAAACCGGAGTTGAGGCGCGAAACCGCCGAGCCGTCGGTGGCCTGAGTCCCAAAGCCCAAGCTGCACTCTCGCACGCTGGCAACGTGATCGGCTCGACCACCCTTTCAAGCGAGCATCACGCCACGAATGCAGAGCCGCCATTTTGCGCGATACCGCTGAGGTATTTGGCCGGCGGCTTCCCAAGCGCCTTCTTGAACATGGTGATGAA
>NZ_RZPW01000495.1:0-4727 GCF_003998455.1 Mesorhizobium sp. M7A.F.Ca.CA.001.08.2.1
ATCCTGATCCGCTCGGTCGAAAAGCAGCCCTACAACGATATCCGCATCTGCGGCATCTTCGACGATCGCGGCGACAAGCGCTCGCCGCCCATCGTCGCCGGCTACCCCAAGCTCGGCACCATTTCGGAACTGATCGAATTCGCCCGGATCGCGCGTATCGACATGCTGATCGTATCGTTGCCGCTGACCGCCGAATCGCGCGTTCTGCAGTTGCTGAAGAAGTTGTGGGTGCTGCCGGTCGACATCCGGCTTTCGGCGCATTCCAACGCGCTGCAGTTTCGCCCGCGTGCCTATTCCTACATCGGCGCGGTGCCGATGCTGGATATCTTCGACAAGCCGATCAACGACTGGGATTCGGTGGCCAAACGCGCCTTCGACATCGTCTTCAGCCTGATCGGCATCGTCGTGTTCTCGCCGGTGATGCTGGCGACCGCCATCGCCATCAAGCTCGACAGCAAGGGTCCGGTGCTGTTCCATCAGAAGCGGCACGGTTTCAACAACGAGATCATCGAGGTCTACAAGTTCCGTTCGATGTATACGGACAAGGCCGACCCGACCGCCAAGCAGACGGTGACCAAGAACGATCCTCGCGTCACCCGCGTCGGCCGCTTCATCCGCAAGACCTCGATCGACGAGCTGCCGCAGTTCTTCAATTCGCTTCTGGGTTCGCTATCGCTGGTCGGCCCGCGTCCGCACGCCATCGCCGCGCAGTCGCATAACCTGCTCTACAACGAGGTCGTCGACGGCTATTTCGCCCGCCACAAGGTCAAGCCCGGCGTCACCGGTTGGGCGCAGATCAATGGCTGGCGCGGCGAGATGGACACCAACGAGAAGATCCGCATGCGCACGGAGTATGATCTCTACTACATCGAGAACTGGTCGCTGCTGTTCGATTTGCGGATCCTGTTCCTGACGCCGCTCCGGCTGCTCAATACGGAAAACGCCTATTGAGTGCGATCAGCCATGATCTGCCGCAGGCCGTGGTCAACGCCAAGCTGGTCGCGCTGATTTCCTCGGGCGCGGTCTTCCTCGGCATTCTGCTGTCCGGCTTCGTCATCAGCGAGCCGGCGCCCTATGAGCTCTACATGGCCGGGCTGATTGCCATCTGGGCGCTTTTCGGCTTGCGGATTTCCCGCGCGGCAACGCCGCTGCTGGTGCTGCTGGTGACGATGAACATCGGCGGCATGATCTCCATGACGCAGATGGCGGACCTCGCCAACACGCCGCTCTATCTCGCCGTGTCGCTGTTTCTCGCCTTCAGCGCGGTGTTCTTCGCATCGATCACCGCCGTACAGCCGAGCCTCTACCGATTGATCTTCATTGCCTATGTGGTTTCGGCCGTGGCCACCTCGCTGCTTGGCATTGCAGGCTACTTCCATGCCTTTCCGGGCGCCGAGATGTTCACCAAATACGACCGTGCCGCCGGCGCCTTCCAGGATCCGAACGTGTTTGGACCGTTCCTGGTGCTGCCCGGCATCTATCTGCTCTATTTGCTCCTGACCGGACCGGTGACGCGCATGCCGCTTTTGGCGGTGCCACTGCTGATCATCACCGCCGGCATCTTCTTCTCCTTTTCGCGCGGTGCCTGGGGCATGTTCGCCGTTTCGGCCGTCCTGCTCACCGGCTGCCTGTTCCTGCAGAGCGCCAGCGGCATGTTCCGGCTGCGCGTGGTGGTGATGACGATTGCAGCACTGGCGCTGCTGGTCGTCGCCATGATCGTCATCCTGCAGCTGCCCGGCGTGTCGGAGATGTTCTCCAACCGTGCCCATCTCGAACAGAGCTACGACACCGCCCGCCTCGGCCGCTTCGCTCGCTACGGCATCGGCTTCCAGATGGCGATGGAGCATCCGTTCGGCATCGGCCCGCTGGTCTTCGGCACGATCTTCGGTGAAGACACCCACGACATCTGGCTGAAGATGCTGATGGACTATGGCTGGCTCGGCTTCGTGTCGTTCCTCGGCCTCGTCTTGTGGACGATAGCAGCCGGCTTCCGCATCCTGCTGCGCGACCGGCCGTGGCAGCCCTATCTCCTGTGCGCCTATGTCGCCTTCATCGGCAATATCGGGCTCGGCACCTTCATCGACATCGACCACTGGCGCCATGTCTACCTGCTGCTCGGCCTGATCTGGGGCGCCATCGCGCTGGAATACCGCCATCAACTGCTGTTGCGGCCTGCCAAGGTTCAAGCCTTAGGTGAAGGCCGACACAATTTGCAATTCTGCTGATCTGGCCGAATTTCCGGCCAAGGGGACTCCGGGGAAAGTCCTGTTTCGAAATGGTCGGAGTGGCCGGATTCGAACCGACGACCCCTTGACCCCCAGTCAAGTGCGCTACCGGGCTGCGCTACACTCCGGACCGCGCAAAGCCCTATATTCTCAAGGGTTGGAGTGCAAGGGGCCAATGGGACAAAAACTACGAAACTGGAGCAAAGGGTGCCCCGATGACGAGAGCGCGCAACTGAGCGGGAACTCCAGATCAATTCAAGGTCGACAAAGAACGTTTCTTCGGACGAATTGGCGAGCAGATGAACATAGCAGCACCAAACTCAACCGGTAATTCGGCCTACGGAATGCTGGTAGCCTATACCGGCTTCGTCTCAACCAAATGCAGAATAGCGTCGGCAACCTCATCAATAAATTGCCCTTCGGAAGCGTTGTCAGTAGGCCATTTCTTATACAGTGTCTCGCCTAGCAGTGGATAATTATCATCCACCGAAAAATTACTGTCAATTACCGGAAGTATTCGTCCCTTTCTGTCGATATTCATCGAAATCGCCGAATTTAACTCCTTGTTGGTCCAGCCTTTTTCGGAGAACTTCTGAGAGAGGAACGGGACGAAGTATCTCGATTTCAAAAGACCATGATTAATTTTTTCAACAATAGATTCTCCCCAGCTGATACTCGTTTCGTCAAAGAAAACTTTAATTCCTACGTGTTCAAGCTTGTCTTTAAGCCTTCTGATTTTTTCCTTGTCTTCGCTTGCGTGAGACAAGAATACATCGAATTCGCGAACTAATTCTGCCATCTTCAACACCCAGGTCGGCTCCGTCAGGCCCGCCACAACAGCGTCTTTGCAGAGCTTGGCCAACACCGTATCGTCCACGCCACGCACCTGCCTTATGAACGCTAAATTGCCAGTAATGTGGCTCCACATTTTCTGTTCATCAGCGCCTTTTTCAAGCCATATCTTTGCAGCCTCGGTCGCGCCAAAGCGCTTAACAGAGTGTATTTTCATTCTCAAGCGAGAGATATCGCGCCGCCACACGTTTGCTTTTCTGTTAACGACCAGGCCAGTGACCTCCTGTCGTTCATAAGGGAAAAGAATCCTGGTTTTTGAGTGGTTGATCTCGAATCCAGCGCGCTTAAAAGAATCAATAATTGATTGCTCTAAATGAACATCTCTCCTGCCAAATCCTGGCTCCCAGCTCTGAACTATATGAGAAGGAACTGACCTCTTACTCGAGGAAAACGTCATATCATCTGCATATCTCGTATATTTAAGCTGCTCTTTAGCCGCGATGGTTACAAGCCTCTTGTCCAAATTATGCGCAATTATATTTGCCAACAATGGCGATGTCGACGCCCCCCTGCGGCAGTCCGTCTTTATAGGTGGTAATACGCGCCAGAATGGTGGCTACTCGTTCATTGAATCCAAAATACGGAGATATAAATAAACCTCGGACCCGTGCGAAGCTAATCGATGGATAGAAGTCTTTTACATCGATATTTAATATCCATTTTTGCTTCTCATGATATCTAGCATTCGTTAGAAACGATTGCCCCTTAACGTATCCCTTCACGAAATTTTTTGGGGTGTAGTGAGCACAAAGGATAGATGCAAAGCGGCTCTGCGCAAGCGCGAGACCCTTACGTGGCGCCGAGATGTTGCGAACACCACCCCGCTTTTTGGGTATATCGAAATCCCGATAATACGTTCCGTCAGCAGCATGCTGAATTACGTAGAAGAACTTCTCCGGATCAAGGCCAAGAGCAAATGCTACGTCTTTCACAGAGTGCGCTATCCGCAGTGAGAAAAGCGGCCCGCCAAAGCTGTCATGTGTCTTGTTTTCTAAGGCTTGGCCCTCGCTCTTTACCTTTCGTCGGATCGCCGCAGGGTCGCCCCCGCCGGCGCAGCAATATGTATTGACATTTCAGCGAGTAGCCGTGGATTCAACGGCTCCAACTAGAGGGCCAAGCCGTGGTGCCAAGTTATTGCCGTGAGCCAGTGTTTGTCAATTGCGGAACCTCGAACTACAAGATAATGTTTACAAGGCGATGGCGCCCCTGATCTCGACATGTTCAAGAAGCAGCCTCTAACAGCAAGACGGCAATCGAGCTGAGCAAACCTGACCCCAGTCAATTGCGCTACCAGGGTGCGCTATACTCCGGACCAATCGCGGTGTGTTGTGACAATCCCGCTTGGGTCAACCGAAGTACGGCTACCATCGCAATGGTGCGATCCTGGGTGTCTGCACGCTCTATAAAGCCGTACCTGCCTACCCTTGGCACACATCAACCCAACCAGCCCCAATCAGCTCGACCATGCGCTGCGGGCTGATCCGCACCGCCGCATTGGTGGCGCCTGCCGCGGGCACGACCTCGTCAAATTCGCGCAGCGATACGTCGCATAGACCGGCAGCGGCGCCGGCAGGCCGAACGGGCAGACGCCGCCGACCGGGTGGCTCGTCGCTTCGACAACTTCCGCCGCGTCGAGCATGCGCGGCTTGC
>NZ_RZPW01000496.1:0-4709 GCF_003998455.1 Mesorhizobium sp. M7A.F.Ca.CA.001.08.2.1
ATCTCGCACAGCGCTTCGGCCTGTCGCGTTCGGCGGCGGTTGCCTGTTTCGAAATGCTGATCTCGGAGGGGTTTGCGGTCGCCAAGGTCGGCGCCGGCACCTTCGTCGCGCCTGATGTGCCGCATCTGCCGCTGACGCTGATCAAGCCGCGTCCAGCGGAGATCGAGGTCGCGGCGTCGCTACCTTGCGGCCTTGGCGTTGCGGTCTCCGATCCGCGCACGCTTGATATGTTTCGCATCCTTCTGTCGCGCCACCTCACCCGCCCCGGACCGGAGCATTTCCGCTATGGCGATCCGCGCGGCGGCCTGCCGCTGCGCACGGCAATTGCCACCTATCTCAGGACCGCACGCGGCGTGCGCTGCGACGCCGGCCAGATCGTGCTGACGTCGGGCACGCAGCAGGGGCTCGATCTCCTGGTGCGTGCAGCACTTCGTCCCGGCGATGCCGTCTGGATCGAAAACCCCTGCTATCCCATGGCGCACGCCGTGCTGGCCGGCAGCGGGGCCACGGTTTTTGGCGTACCCGTCGACGCGGAAGGGCTCGATCCCGAGATCGGCGAAAGCCTGTGCTCCAAGGCGCGCGCGGCCTATGTCACGCCCTCGCATCAATATCCGCTCGGCGTGACGATGACGATGCGCCGCCGTCTCGCTTTGCTCGACTGGGCGCGGCGCAACGATGCCTGGATCATCGAGGACGACTACGACAGCGAGTTCCGCTATGCCGGCCCGCCGCTGACTTCGCTGCAGGGCATGGACGGCTCGGGCCGTGTCGCCTATCTCGGCACCTTCTCGAAAATCCTCTTCCCCGGCCTGCGCATCGGCTATGTCGTGGTGCCCGAAGCGCTGCTCGATGCCGTGATGGCGGTCAGGGCGCGCTCCGACCGCTTCCCCTCGACGCTGGCCGAAGGCGCGCTGACCGACCTGTTGAACGAGGGCCATTTCGCCGCGCATCTCAGGCGCGTGCGCCGCCGGGTGCAAGCCGCGCGCGACGTGCTGGTCGCCGGCCTCGAGACGCATTGCGGCGATGCCCTCGAAGTAATCGTGCCCGAACAGGGGCTGCACTTGATGGCGACGCTGAAGCACGCCGGGCCGGACACGGCGATCGTCGAGGCGGCGAAGGCGGCAGGTGTCGGCGCCAGGGCCTTGTCCTCGATGTTCATCGGCGGGGCGTCCCGGCAAGGCCTGGTGCTGGGTTTTTCCGGGTTTTCGGACGAGGAACTGATGGCCGCGACGGTACGACTGGGTGGGGTGATGGGCCGCAGTCCCGGCCGCCAAACTACCTGATCCTGCTCAAACAATCCTAGGGCGAAGCAGGAGCGCAGCTCCGTCTCGGAGGCCCTCGGATGACGAAGTCCTCAATCCCCATCGGCGGGCTGGGCCTTGCCGCACTGCGCCAGCACCTTGCCGATGGCCGCGCTTGAACCCTTCAGCGGAAAGCTGATCTCGCCATATTTGGCTGAACCGACCGACACATCGCCCTTGCCGCGCAACAGGTCGAGCAGCGGATCGGCTTTCGCCAGGTTGACCACGAAGTAGTTGTACATGGCCTCCAGCTGCAGCGCCTTAGTTACCGTCTTGCCGTCGGCCTTGAACGCGAACGAACCGCTGATGCCAGGCTCGAATTGCTGGCCGTTGGCGCCGAGATCGTAGCTCAGCACCGGCGTGTCGAAACAGGTCAGCATCAGATACGCATCGCCTTTCGGCCCGCCGCAGACCGAGGCCGTCAGCACGCTGCCGCCCTCGTCTTCCTCCATCCTGGCGCTCCAGCCGCCGCACGACGCGGCAAACGCCGGTTGCGCGGCCTGCAGGACCGCTACCGCACCGGCGACGACGAGATGTGCAACTCTCATGGCTCCCCCCAATTGACTGCCTCCAGGGCATTTGCAGCGCCCGTCGCCAGCATATAGGAAAAAGCGATCCGATGGCATTGCCCCTTGCGGCAGCCGGTCCTGTTTCGCGGAGAGTTGGATTGAGAGCCTGCGTTCGCCTGTGTCTGTCCTTTGTCGCCCTGTTGGCCTTGCCGCTCACCGCTCATGCCGAGTGGAAGCCGGTCGAGAAGATCGAGCCCTACGCGATCTCGGGCCAGTCCGGCGCCGAACTCTACCGCTCGATCGGCGAGAAAGGGCCAAAGCTCGGCATTGCCCGCGCCATCGCCTACACCAATTTCAAGCTGACCTGGGGGCTAAGGGATTACAAGCCCAGCGGCAAGGACTGCGTGCTGACGGCCGGGCGGCCGAAGCTGATCGTCACCTACACTTTGCCGAAACCCTCCCGCTCCCTGCCGCCGGCCGTCCAGAAGAACTGGGACACCTTCATCGCCGGCGTCGCCGCCCATGAGAAGGTGCATGGCGCCAGCATGGTCCAGATGGTCCACGACATCCAAGCCGCGACGGACGGCCTGACCGTCGCCGACGATCCCAAATGCAGCAAGACCAGGGCCGAGGTGGTCAAGCGGCTCGACGCGATCTCGAAGGCGCGGGTGCAGGCAAGCCGCGACTTCGACCGTAGCGAATTCGGCAATGGCGGGAATTTGCAGAAACTGGTTTTTTCGCTCGTGACCGGCCCCTGAAGCTACCTGACACGGATCAGGAGGCGGGCACTGATGACTTACCAGGCGCAGCAATTGAAGCTGCCGATCTCCCCCCTTGCGAGGGAGATGGCCGGCAGGCCAGAGGAGGATCTGACAGAACTCGGCCCCTTCCAGCTACTGCGGTATGGGCGCGAGGTGCGAGCCCTCACCGCGTTTCCGCGTTCGCTCTCAGCTCGGCCCGCTTCTCGTCCGACACCACGGCCAGATCCAGCACCTTCTGCAATTCGGCCGCATGGCGGAAGGACGGTTCGGCCTGCACGCCCGTGCGCACCGCGTCAGTGAAACGCTGGTAGTTGGTCTCCACCGTGCCGGGGTCGAGCTCTTCCCATATGGCGTTCTCGACATTCTCCCCCACGCATGCCTTGAGCGTCGAACCGTCGAGATTGTGCACCACTTCGATGCCGCCCTTCTCGCCATAGATGCGCAGACGCAGTTCGTTGAGATGGCCTGTTGCCCAGCGGCTGGCATGCACCACGCCGAAGGCGCCGTTGGAAAAATCCAGCGTCATGGCGAAGCTGTCATTGGCGTCGAGTCCGTAGTCGCCGATGCGGTTGCCGGGCGCCTTGTCGAAGGCGCGCAGCCGGCAGAAGACATGGTCGATGTCGACGGCTGCGCCATAGCTGGCGAAATCGAGGATGTGGATGCCGACATCGCCGAGCACGCCATTGGAACCGTGGCCGCGCGACAGCCGCCACAGCCATTTCGGATCGGTGCGCCAGTCGCCCCAGAATTTCGACACCAGCCAGCTCTGCAGATAGGACGCCTCGACATGCCTGACGGTGCCGATCTCGCCCGCTTGCACCATCTGGCGCGCTTTCTGCAGCGCGGCCACATTGCGATAGGTGAGGTTCACCATGTTGACGATGCCGGCAGCCTCGGCGGCATCGGCCATCTCGGTCGCCTTGCCGAAGTTTTCGGCCAGCGGCTTTTCGCACAGCACCGGCTTGCCGGCGGCGATCAGCGCCATCGTGGTCGGGTGGTGGATGCGGTCGGGCGTGACATTGGCCACCGCGTCGAACTCGCCCCATGCCAGCGCCTCCTCCAGCGCGGTAAAGCGGTTGGGAATGTCAAAGCTGTCGGCGAACTCGCCAACCCGCGCCGGATCGACATCGACTGCGCCGACAATGTCGACGCCCTCGATGGCGCTGAAGCGCCGGGCATGTTCCTGCGCCATCCAGCCGGTGCCGAGTATCAAAAGCCGCATTATTTGCTCCTTGGGGTGAGATGCCGGAATCCCCTCCCGGCCGACGCCCTCAAATAGCGCGTATAATGCCGCCGTCGACCCGGATGTTCTGGCCGGTGATGTAGCCGGCGCCCTCCGACGCCAGGAAGGCGATGGTCGCGGCGACCTCTTCCGAAGTGCCGTAGCGCTGCATCGGCACGCTGTCGCGGCGTTCTTCGGTGGCCGGCAGGCTGTCGATCCAGCCGGGCAGCACATTGTTCATGCGCACATTGTCGGCGGCATAGGTGTTGGCGAAGATCTTGGTGTAGGCGGCAACGCCGGCTCGGAACACGGCGGACGTCGGGAACATCGGGCTCGGCTCGACCACCCAGGCCGTCGAGATGTTGATGATGGCCCCACCCTTCTGCTTGACCATCTGGGGCGCCACGATGCGCACCGGCCGGATGACGTTGAGGAGGTAGACGTCCATGCCGGTGTGCCATTGCTCGTCGGTGATCTCGAGGATCGGCGCACGCGGCCCGTGGCCGCCGCTGTTGACCAGCACGTCGATACGGCCATAGCGCTCCAGCGTCAGGTCGACGAGGCGCTGCAGATCGTCGTTCGACTGGTTGGAGCCGGTGACGCCGAGCCCGCCAAGCTCCTTGGCCAGCGCCTCGCCCTTGCCCGAAGAGGAAAGAATGGCAATCTTGAAGCCGTCCGCCGCCAGCCGCTTGGCCGCCGCCGCCCCCATGCCGCTGCCGCCGGCCACCACCACAGCTACTTTTTCTACACTCATCGGATTTTCCTCTCAGGGTTTGCGGGCACCGCAAGCGGTGTTTTCGGGAGTTGAGCGTCGATATAGCTGGTTTTCCCCGTCGGTTCGAACCAGAATGCCTGAAATCAACCTGTAGAAAAACTACTGCATGCCCGAAACCTTCCTCAGCTTGCCGCCGTTGAA
>NZ_RZPW01000497.1:0-4707 GCF_003998455.1 Mesorhizobium sp. M7A.F.Ca.CA.001.08.2.1
CTACGTGCTGCGCACCGCCGCTTTGGGCGCCGGCGCCAGGACCGCGAAGGCCTGACAAGGTGAATTTTGGGGCGGCGAGAGCCGCCCCAAAACCTACCCGAGCATCTCGGCCAATCTGCGCACCGTGTTCCAGTTGCGCGACGTGCCCGTGCCCATGCGCTTGTGATTCATCGCCGCAAGCAGCCGCGAGCTTGGCCTCTCGCGCGAAAAGACGACCCAGATGTCGCCGCCGACCGAAGTCACTTTTTCATCCTCGCCGGCATAGGCCTGGAGCCCCGTCACGGCCTCCACGGGCGCAGGCTTGCGCATCACCCGTACGGCCACCTGATCGCCTGCTTTGGCCGAATCGGCCGGGAACGGATTGCCGGCGGCAAGCTTCAGCCAGTCCTCGGCACCACGCACGATGATGTCGACATGGCGGCCGAAGGTTTTTTCGAAGGCTGCCTCCAGCCGCTGTTCAAGGTCGGCAATATCAGTTGCCGGCGCCTCGAAGACCAGATTTCCGGTCGCCACCAGGGTTCGCGGGTTCTTCAGCCCGAGATCTTCCGCCATGGCCTTGAGGTCGGCCATGACGACCCGGCGGCCCTCGCCCAGAATGATGCTGTAAAGCAGCGCGACATAGGTCTGCATGGCCGACCGGCTACACCAGCCGGCTCTGCTCCACCGCCGCCTCGATGAAACTGGCGAACAGCGGATGCGGTTCGAGCGGCCGGCTTTTCAGTTCCGGATGATACTGCACGCCGATGAACCAGGGATGGTCGGGATACTCGACTGTTTCCGGCAGCACGCCGTCGGGCGACATGCCGGCGAACACCAGGCCGCAATCCTCAAGCCGCTCCTTGTAGTCGACATTGACCTCGTAGCGGTGGCGATGGCGCTCGGAAATCTGCGTGTCGCCATAGATTTCGGCGATCTTGGAACCCTTGGCGAGCTCGGCCTGATAGGCGCCGAGCCGCATCGTGCCGCCGAGGTCGCCGGTTTCGCGGCGCTTCTCCAGCATGTTGCCTTTCAGCCATTCGGTCATCAGGCCGACGACCGGTTCCTCGGTCGGACCAAACTCGGTCGAAGACGCATGCTCGACGCCGGCCAGCGACCGCGCCGCCTCGATGCAGGCCATCTGCATGCCGAAGCAGATGCCGAAATACGGCACTTTTCGCTCACGCGCGAACTTCGCCGCCAGGATCTTGCCTTCCGAGCCGCGCTCCCCGAAGCCGCCGGGAACCAGGATGCCATGCACCTTTTCCAGCCACGGCGTCGGATCCTCCTTTTCGAAGATCTCCGATTCGATCCAGTCGAGCTTGACCTTGACGTGATTGGCCAGGCCGCCATGCGACAGCGCCTCGATCAGCGATTTGTAGGCGTCCTTGAGGCCGGTATATTTGCCGACAACGGCGATGGTCACCTCGCCTTCCGGATTGTGGATGCGGTTGGACACCGCCTGCCACGGCTCCATGCGCGGCTTCGGCGCCGGATCGATGCCGAAGGCGGCCAGGACTTCCGAATCGAGCCCTTCCTTGTGATAGGCCATCGGCACGTCGTAGATATGCGGCACGTCGAGCGCCTGGATCACGGCACTTTCGCGCACATTGCAGAACAGCGACAGTTTTCTGCGCTCTTCCTTGGGGATAGCGCGGTCGGCGCGGACCAGCAGGATGTCCGGCGCGATGCCGATGCCGCGCAGTTCCTTGACCGAATGCTGAGTCGGCTTGGTCTTCAGCTCACCGGCCGTCGGGATATAGGGCATCAGCGTCAGATGCACGTAGACGGCATTGTTGCGCGGCAAGTCGTTGCCGAGCTGGCGTATAGCCTCCAGGAACGGCATCGCCTCGATGTCGCCGACCGTGCCGCCGATCTCGCACAGCACGAAATCATAGTCGTCATTGCCGTTGAGGACGAAATTCTTGATCTCGTCGGTGACGTGGGGGATGACCTGCACGGTGGCGCCGAGATAGTCGCCGCGCCGCTCGCGCTCGATGATGTTCTTGTAGATGCGGCCGGTGGTGATGTTGTCCTGCTGGTTGGCGGAGCGGCCTGTGAAGCGCTCGTAATGGCCAAGATCAAGATCGGTTTCCGCACCATCGTCGGTGACGAAAACCTCGCCATGCTGGTACGGCGACATCGTCCCCGGATCGACATTGAGATAGGGATCGAGTTTTTTGATGCGTGCGCGATAGCCTCGCGCCTGCAGGAGAGCCCCAAGGGCCGCTGCGGCAATGCCTTTTCCAAGTGAGGAAACCACGCCGCCTGTGATGAATACATATCGCGCCATGGGAGTCATCGCTTAACGCGGCCGGATTGATTCCGCCAGAGAAAAAACCACCGCGAAGGTTTTTTCCCAAGAAGGCGCTCGGATCGTGAATAGGGCAAAACAAAAGGGCCGGCTGAGCCGGCCCCTTTCGGCAGGATGACGAAAACGTCAGATGATGACGACCTTGGTGCCAACCCTGACGCGGCTGTAGAGGTCCATGACGTGCTCGTTGATCATGCGGAAGCAGCCATTAGAGGCGCTGGTTCCGATCGACTGCGGCGCGATGGTGCCGTGGATGCGCAGATGCGTGTCCTTCTTGCCGTCATAGAGATAGATGGCGCGGGCGCCGAGCGGATTCTGGCCACCGCCAGGCATGCCGTCCTTATACTGGCCGTAATGCTTCGGCTCGCGCTTCTGCATGTCCAGCGTCGGGATCCAGCGCGGCCATTCCTGCTTGTCACCGACCGCGACCGTGCCCTTGAACTGCAGGCCCTCGCGACCGACCGCAATGGCGTAGCGCCGCGCGGTGGAAGATGATTCGACGAGGTAAAGGCGCCGCGCGCTGGTGTCGATGACGATGGTGCCGGCATCGTAACCAGTGAATTCCACGTCCTGCGGCACGAATTCCGGCTTCACCTTGAACTGCTTCTTGGCCTCCCTCTTGGCGAGAGCCTGATCGAGAGCCCGCGTCTCGGGAAGATAGCTTATCGAGGAGCCGGACGACGTCCCGCCGAAAAGGCCGGCGAACAGGCCGCCGCCGCTCGGCTTCTTCTGGCCGATGACTTCGCTGCGCAGTTCGCCATTGTTGCCGGTCAGGGCGACGTTCATGGCCTCCGCCGGAAGCGGCTCGGCCGACTGGATCGGCGCTATCGGTTCGATAGGCTCGATGATCTTGGCAGCCTGCTTCTTGGCCGGCTTGGCATTGGCCACCTCGGTTGCCGGCGCGCTCTTGCCCTTCTTGGCAAGGAACGCCTGCCGTTCCGCGTCGGCCTTGGCCTTTGCCGCCTCGCGCATTGCCAGCTTCCTGGCTTCGAGCGCCTTGGCTTTGGCGGCTTCCTTGTCGGCAACGATTTTGGCCTCGATCTTCTTGATCTGGGCGAGGTCGTCGGGCGTCGGGTTTTTCTTCTTCTTGAGAAGCTTCAATTGCGACGCATCACTCTTGACGGCGACGTTGATGGCAGAAGTTGTTTCAGCCGAAGGCTGTGCGGCCATATTGGCCGGAACGCCTGCGAAAGCGGGGGAACTCACGCCGAGTGCGGCGCAAAGTCCCAGGAAAATGAAGCTGCGAAGCTGCATGGCGAAGATCCGATCGTTCTATGCTTGTTGCCACGGCGTCGCCCAGCGCCCCCCAAGGGCGCCGGAAATGCCGCGTGCAATCTATAGTCGAATAAGCGCGGCCGCCTCAAGCGTGGGGCCATGCCTCACCCCGTCGAATCTTCGTGATCTCGCTGCATTTGCCGCGACTGTGTTCAAACGACCACAGATCGCGGTTCAGGCACCGAGGACTACTGGTTTGGAACCTGCGGGGTCGCCGGTGCGGCGGGAGCCGTGCCGTTGGTCGCCGGCGGCGTCGAGCCGGCGGCAGGCGCAGTGGCCGGGGCAGTCGCAGGAGCCGAAGCATCGTTGCCGGAAGGCGTCGTCGGCGTGGTGGTGCCCGCGGGCGCCGGAGTTGTGGTTCCAGGCAACTGGTTGAGCACGCCTTTGCCGGCGCCGTCCGAGGTCGCCGGCACGCGGTCCAGGATATCGATCGGCTTTTCGCCGTAGCGGGCGACGATCGACAGGGTCAAGGAGGTGGCGAAGAAGGCAGCCGCCAGGATCGCCGTCGCACGCGTCAGCGCATTGGCCGCACCACGCGCGGTCATGAAGCCGGACCCGCCACCGATGCCGAGGCCACCGCCTTCGGAACGCTGCAGCAGCACCACGCCGACAAGGGCGAGCACGACCATGAGATGGATGACGATCAGTACGGTTTCCATAGTTTATCCTGGCAAGGCCTTGCCCGGCCGCGGACACGACCGGTGAATTGGAGGCGGCTCAATACAATGCTTTGACGGCATTTCCAAGCCCGTGGCCGGAATATGGGAAGCAACCCGTCCTTTGCAACGATTTCGTGCACCGGAAGCCCTGTCCGGCGGGGAAAATGTCTTCAAGCAATATTGCGATAGGCCTCGGCGATGCCGAGAAAGTCCGCCGCTTTCAGGCTGGCGCCGCCAACCAGCGCGCCGTCGACATTCCTGACGCCGAGCAGTTCGACCGCGTTGGAGGGCTTGACCGAGCCGCCATAGAGAATGCGCACCTTCGCCGCGACGCCGCCGAGCTTTTCCGACAGCTTTTCGCGGATATGTGCGTGTGCCGCAGCGACGTCGGCCGCCGTCGGCGTCAGGCCGGTGCCGATCGCCCATACCGGCTCATAGGCAATGATGGTGTTGGACGGGGTGGCGCTTGGCGGGACCGAGCCC
>NZ_RZPW01000498.1:0-4703 GCF_003998455.1 Mesorhizobium sp. M7A.F.Ca.CA.001.08.2.1
GTGGGGAGAAATCCGTCACTACTACAGTAGCCGCATCCTCCCTCTTGACCTCGAAACGGCAACAATAACTGGGCAACTCATGACAGTCGCTCGGGCCGCTGGCATCTCACCTGGTTTCGAGGACATCGCTATTGCTGCAACAGGCATGCAACACGATCTGATCGTGCTCACGGACAACGAGAAAGATTTCAGGCCGCTCGGCATTCGGCATCAGAATCCGTTCATCGGGCTTCCAGAATAGGCGGACGGCGACCGATGGGCGCCTCCAGCATGACCATGCGATGACGTAGGCGGGGTTATGCGACGCTGGGCGAGTCTGATGGCGGTGCACCGGACTTCCTGGATCGACCAGCGGCCAGCGTATATTTGTGCCCCTTCAAGGTTCATAGGCCTTGTTGCCTATGGGCTGTCCAGGTTGTTTGCTTCAAAGGCCCAACGCTGACAGGGCCTTGGACGTGAGGTGAGAGCTTCATCGTCAGCGAATACCTTTCTCATCGACGTCCAACGAGACGGTAACAATCAGTCATCCACCCACCTTGACGCGGGCGTGCCGCCCAGCGGATGTCGGGCTGATGTGCGCCGACGGAACACGTGTCCTCGACCGTCACTTCTGGCGAGCGGCATCGCCATCATTAGTGATGGAACGGAAAAGAAACCATTCAGCGTCAGACTACCGCTTTTCGACGCACCTTTTTCGAACACGTCGGAACGAGCGCTTGTCGCGCAGCCCACGATGCCCCCATTGGTGAATCGGATCCATGAAGAGTCTGACAATACGCCACCGCATCCTCGTCAGTTTCGCTGCCGTTCTGGTGGTCATGTCCGTGATCGCCGTCATCGCGTACGCCTGGTTTCTTCAGGCGGGGCAGGAGGCGACTGAGGTCGAGAAGGGCATCCTTCCAGACCTCTATCACAGCACCGCAATCATGGTGGGCCAGATGACGGCCCATAGTCTGCTTCAGGAATATGCCCTTCAGGACAACCCATCGGATAGAAGCACGCTTGAAAGCGCGATCACGACCAATCGCGACCAAGTGCAGCGGTCGATGGGCGACTATGAAGCAACAATCGTCTCCGACATCGACAAGCAGAATTATGCAGTCGTCAAAGAACTCGCCAACCAATTTCGTCTGGCTGAAACTGCTGTGCTGGACACAAGCCGGGCTGCCTTGTCGAAAGGTGAAACTCCCAATGAAAGCCTGGCCATCAAGAACACCGTAGAGCCGATCTTTGTAAAGTTGCAGTCCGCTCTGCAGGCCATGGTTGAGGATCACAGAGGCGAGGCAAACAGCGCGACGCAGCGGATCAGCTCGATCGTTAGAACGGCCGAAGTCGGTTTGAGCGTTGGCTTGTTGATAGCCCTCGGACTAGCCCTTCTTTTGGGTTACCAGCTGTTTCGCGCCATTACAGGTCCGCTCACTCGTTTGGTCAACGCGGTTCAATTGATGCGGCAAGGCGACTTCAGCGAACGCCTCGATCTGAGGCGCCGAGACGAATTCAGCGTTCTTGCCGACGGCTTCAACGCAATGGCGGACGATCTCACAACCCTCATTGGTCAGGTTCAAAGGTCCAGCATACAGGTCGGCACATCGATAACTGAGATCGCCGCCACCTCCAAGCAACAGCAGGCAACTGCGACTGAAATCGCAGCGACCACAACAGAAATCCGCGCGACAGCCAAGGAGATCTCCGCCACGTCAAACGAGCTCGTCCGCACGATGAACGAGGTCTCGACAGTTGCCGAGCAAACTGCTGCCGTCGCCGGCGGGGGGCAAGCGGGGCTAACCCGTATGGAAGAAACAATGCAGCAGGTCATGGAAGCGGCCGGCGCGATCAATTCCAAACTCGCGATCCTGAGCGAGAAAGCCGGCAGCATCAATCAGGTGGTGACGACCATCACCAAAGTGGCCGATCAGACGAACCTTTTGTCGCTCAACGCTTCCATAGAGGCTGAGAAGGCCGGCCAATATGGCCGGGGCTTTGCAGTGGTGGCGACGGAAATCCGAAGGCTCGCGGACCAGACGGCTGTCTCCACATACGATATCGAACAGATGGTCAAGGACATCCAGTCGGCAGTCGCGGCCGGGGTGATGGGCATGGACAAGTTTTCCGAACAGGTCCGCCGGGGTATGCAGGAAATCCAGCAGGTCGGCGGGCAACTCTTCGAGATCATTCAGCAGGTTCAGGGGCTGGTGCCACGTTTCGAAGTCGCCAATGAAGGCATGCAAGCGCAGGCGACCGGCGCGGGGCAGATCAGCGACACGCTAACGCAGCTGAGTGAGGCAGCCCAGCAAACAGTCGAATCCCTTCAGCAATCGACGCTCGCGATCGACGAGCTCAATCAAGTCTCAGGCGGCATGCGAAGTAGCATTTCGAGGTTCAAGCTGAGAGCGTAGCGAGCCGGCAGTAGGGGGTGACAATGCTATTTCTCGCCTTCAGCATGGGTCTGGATCGCTACTTGATCGATGTCCACCAAATTGAAGAGGTGCTGCCTCGTCTCGATGTGAAGGTCCTGCCGGGTGCGCCAACCGGTGTGATGGGTCTAGTCAGCTACAACGGAATACCCATCCCGCTGATCGATGTTACTCTTCTTGCGCTTGGCCGGCCGTCGGAGCGCCTATTGAGCACCCGGATCGTTGTGACGCGCTATCACGCGCAGGATGGCGAGCAGCGCCTGCTGGGACTGATCGCGGAACGGGTGACGGATACGCTTGAGCGAGACCCTGCCGACTTCGCGCCGTTCGGACTTGAACCAGGAACCCCGCCCTATCTTGGGCCGGTGGCTTCCGATGGTTCGGAGATCATTCAGTGGGTCAAAGTGGCATCGCTGCTTTCGGAAGAGATACGTACCGCATTGCTCCGCCAGGCCGCGACCGGTGATCAATGACCGGCGCAATTGAAAAGCTCCTGACGGAAACCATCGGACTGGACAGTGCCAGCGTTGGTCCGACAGTGGTCCGTCAGGCGGTCAGAGATCGGATGGCAGCATGCCGGATAACCAACCCTCAGACCTATAAGGAACACTTGACCGGTTCCTCGCAGGAGTTGCAGGAGTTGATCAATGCGGTGGTGATCCCGGAGACCTGGTTCTTTCGCGACCGAGAAGCGTTCACCATGCTGGCGCGGCATGCGCGCGTGCACAAGCGTGCTCAGCCGATTAAAGTCCTGAGCCTGCCATGTTCAACCGGCGAAGAGGCCTATTCGGTCGCCATGGCCATGTTCGATGCCAGCTTTGAGGCGCACGAGTTCAAGATCGATGGTGTGGACGTCAGCAGCCGCAATATCGCGACGGCTGAACGCGCGATCTATGGGCGCAATTCGTTTCGCGGCAGCCATCTCGAATTCAAGGATCGCTATTTCGAAGCGGCCGAGAGCGGGTTGCGTCCTACAGCTGCGGTGCTGAAACAGGTTCGGTTCAGGGTAGGAAACCTGTTCGGCTCTCGCGCGTCTTTCGGGCAAGAAGTCTATGACATCGTGCTTTTCCGCAATCTGCTGATCTATTTCAATCGAGAGCTGCAGGATCGCGCGTTGATCTGCCTGAAGGACCTACTGGCCAAAGACGGACTCCTCCTGGTCGGTCCGGCGGAAGCAGCTCTTCCAAGGTTGCATGGCTTTATTTCCGCTGAATGGCCATTGGCCTTTGCCTTCCTGAAATCGGAGCCCGTCAAGACCACGGCGCCGACAGTTTCGGCCGCCATCCCGGTGCCGACGCCAACCCCGAAGGTCAACAAGAGCAAGCCTCTTCTTCGGCCCCGACCGACAATTGGCAATGAAGCCCGTGGCCAGGCGCCGGCCAAGCCGCTTGCACAGGCCTCGGAAAGCCTCATCGCGGTTGAACGGATCGCCAATGCAGGACGGGTAAAGGAGGCACAGGAGGTCGCCCTGGCGCATCTCAAGGAATTCGGTCCTTCCGCGCAAATCTTCTACTTGCTGGGCCTCGTCCAGGATGCGGATGGCGCAGCACCCCAAGCCGCGCAAAGCTATCGCAAGGCGCTCTATCTCGCGCCAAATCATCGAGAAGCTCTCATCCATCTGGCTTTGCTGCTTCGCAAGCAAGGCGACCATAACGGCGCCGAGGCCCTGGCTGGCCGGCTAGGCCGGGTCCAGAAAAGGAGCGGCAGCTGATGGCGGCTTCGACAGGGATCGCTCAGCCGTTGGAGCAGATTGAAATCGACGACTGCTGGCGGCAAATAGGCGTACGGGGTGACAAGTCATGTCCGCTGCTGGAGCAGCATCTCCACTGCCGGAATTGCCCGACCTATAAGAAGATTGCACGACACCTCCTCGACCGTGCGGCTCCCTCGGTATATCGCGACGAATGGCCTGGTAACGCTGGTCGAGCGGGGATCGATCCGGCCAACGGCGAGGCGCTGCAGACGGCTGTTCTCTTCCGTTTGGGGGAAGAATGGCTGGCACTTCCGGTCGGTATTTTTCATGAAGTGGCTGAATCTCGCCGCGTTCATTCACTTCCACATCGCAGAAACCGTGCACTGCTCGGTATTGCGAATGTCCGTGGTGAATTGCTCGTTTGCCTGTCCCTGGCTGAATTGCTCGGGATAGAAGAGCGCAAGGAGGGGGAGCAAAGCACGCGAACCAAGGTATTTCGCCGCCTGGTTGTTGTGGGCGAGCGCGACAAGCGGGTTGCCTTTACGGTTGATGAGATCCACGGCTTACATCGCTATCGGGCGCGCGACACTCTCGCT
>NZ_RZPW01000499.1:0-4701 GCF_003998455.1 Mesorhizobium sp. M7A.F.Ca.CA.001.08.2.1
TTTGGGGGAGCTTGCGACCGCCGGCGCTTAAACCAGCCTCGGCCGGCCTGCCGGGTGGCGGCGGTCGAAGTTCATACCGTGGGATAGGCTGACGGCTTGACCTTGGCCGCCACTATACGGTGCTCTCGACGACGCAGAAATCTCGGAGCATCCGATGAGACTTCACAACAAGCGCGCGCTGGTTACCGGCGGGTCGGACGGTATCGGCCTGGCGATCGCCGAGGCCTTTTCGCGCGAGGGCGCGGACGTCCTGATCGTCGGCCGTGACACCAAAAAGCTCGACACTGCCGCCAAGCACCTCGGCGGCACTATCGAGACGCTGTCGGCCGATCTTGCCACCTCGGCCGGCATCGCGGCCGTCGGCGAGCACGTCAAAGAATCCGGTAGGCCGCTCGATATTCTCGTCAACAATGCCGGGGTGGCTTTCCTGGTGCCGTTCGAGACCGTCAGCGAGGCGCAGTTCCAGCAATCCTTCGCGCTCAATGTGACGGCGGTGTTCTTCCTCACCCAGGGTCTGCTGCCGCATCTGGCGGCCGGCGCGTCGGTGATCAACATCTCGTCCTATTTCGCCAACAAGATGATCCCGAAGCGGCCGTCGAGCCTCTATTCCCTGTCAAAGGGCGCGTTGAACTCGCTGACCAAATCGCTGGCCTTCGAACTCGGCCCGCGCGGCATCCGCGTCAACGCCATCGCGCCGGGCACTGTCGACACCGCCATGCGGCGCAAGACCGTCGACAATTTGCCGCCCGAGGCAAAGGCCGAGCTGAAAGCCTATGTCGAGCGCAGCTATCCGCTTGGCAGAATCGGCCGCCCCGACGATCTGGCGGGCATCGCAGTGTACCTCGCTAGCGACGAGGCGGCCTGGACCAGCGGCGGGGTCTTCTCCGTCGACGGTGGTTATACCGCGGGCTGATCCGTCCGGGCGCCACGCCAAGCGCCGACATTTTCAGCGACGCCACTTTCTACAAATCCAAGTACGCCTACCGCCTCCAGGACCTGATCGCGAACCCAGCGATGGGGTGGCTCGTCGTCGTGGCGCGCGTGCCAGTACATCCTGATTTCCGGAACAGCAATGGGAAGCGGCGGTTCAAAGATGACGAGCGGCAGGGTCTCGGCCGCCCAAACCGCGAACTGCCTGGGCACCGCCGACAGGTGGTTTCCATTTGCCACGGCTAATGCGACAGCCTGAAAGTGCGGCAGGGTCAGGCTTACACGGCGCGTTCGCCCGATCTTGCGGAGCGCCTCGTCGGTGGAGCCCGACATCGAGCCGTCGATAGAACGAAGAATATGGGGCAGTTCGCAGAAGAGGTCGATCGGCAGAGTCCTGCCTTCCATGATTCCCGCCTGCCTGATCGCAGCGTTGTCGTGCACGGCGATGATGGCGAATGGTGAATGGAACAGAGGCGTGCTTGAGACCCAGTCGGAGACCTCCAGCGGACGCTCCAGCGCTACGTCGATTTCATCGTCCTGGAGCAGCCGCGAGACATCGCCGCGCGCGCTATCGAGAAACCTTAGCGACGCGCGCGGCGCGGCGCCAGCGATGCGTGCCGCCAGCGCTGGCATCAGCATCATGGAAAAGAAATCCGCCCCCATGAACGTGAAGGTTCGCTCCAGTTCCGCCGGATCGAACGCCTTGGCCGAATGGAAGACGCGTTCGATCTCGCGAAGCGCCACGCGCAACGGCTCGGCCATGCTCTCGGCGCGCGGTGTCGGCATCATGTCATTGCCCCGTCGCACGAACAGCTGGTCGTTGAGGAGATGTCGCAAGCGATTGAGCGCAGCGCTGACGGCAGGCTGGCTGAGGCCGATCTGCTCGCCGGCACGCGTAACGCTTCTCTCCCGCAGAAGGGCGTCGAACACCTTGATGAGATTGAGGTCGAGCGCGTTCAAATTCATCGCATCAATTCGCCCCATACGATCATTCGATTTCCGTTGTCGGCGTATCCCTGGCTAGATCGTCATCGGCCCAGCAGGCACAGGCAACAGAAGGATCAGACACGCCATGACAATGACCCCCGGCACGATCACAGGCAAGGAACTCTTCTGGTTCAACAACACGCTCGTCGCGATCCACGTCTCGTCGATGGCAGGAGAGGACGGCATCTGCGTCGTCGAGCATCACATGCCCTATGGCGACTCGCCGCCGCTGCATGTGCATCGCAGGGAAGACGAAGTGTTTCACATCCTGGAGGGGAGATTGCGCTTTCAGATCGACGGCCACGAACGCATTGCGGACGCCGGCGAAACCGTCATCGCACCGAAAGGCCTGCCGCACACCTACCGGGTCGAATCCCCGGAAGGTGCGCGCGCCCTCACCATCACGCGCGGTTCGGATTTTGAGACGATGCTGCGTCAGGCGAGCCGTCCCGCCGAACAGCCCGAACTGCCGCCGCTGATGGAACCAACACCGGAAATCATCGCGGCACTGGTGCAGCTTTGCGCAAAAAACGGCATCGACATTGTCGGTCCGCCGCTGGGGTGAGAGGCCGAAACTGCGCAGCCCTTCCCTTCTCCCCTTTGTGGGAGAAGGAGAGACGCGCCGCGCCTTCAACCGATTTGCATCCTCGCCGCCCGCATTCTCCGCTTGAAGCCGTTTGTGCAACGCGATACGCCGTTGCCGACTTCGACAAGGAGAGACCCGTGACCGCTGCAAAGACCAGAACCGAAACCGACACGTTCGGTCCCATCGAAGTCGCCGCCGACCGGTATTGGGGCGCGCAGGCGCAGCGTTCGCTCGGCAATTTCAAGATCGGCTGGGAAAAGCAGCCGGCGTCGATCGTGCGCGCATTGGGCATCGTCAAGCGGGCGGCGGCCGAAGCCAACATGGAGCTCAAGCGGCTCGATCCTGCGATCGGCAAGACGATTGTCGAGGCAGCGCAAGAGGTCATCGACGGCAAGCTCGATGAGCATTTCCCGCTGGTGGTCTGGCAGACCGGTTCGGGCACCCAGTCCAACATGAACGCCAATGAGGTGATCTCCAACCGGGCGATTGAGATGCTGGGCGGTGTCATGGGCTCCAAGAAGCCGGTGCATCCCAACGATCACGTCAATATGAGCCAATCGTCGAACGACACCTATCCGACAGCCATGCACATCGCCTGCGCCGAACGTATCGTGCACGATCTGTTGCCGGCACTGAAGCACCTGCACAAGGCGCTCGCCGCCAAGAGCAGAGAGTTCAATCACATCATCAAGATCGGCCGCACGCACACGCAGGATGCCACCCCCCTTACGCTTGGCCAGGAATTTTCGGGCTATGCCGCGCAGGTCGCTTCGTCGATCAAGCGCATCGAGCTGACGTTGCCCGGCTTGCAGGAACTGGCGCAGGGCGGCACCGCCGTCGGCACGGGCCTCAACGCGCCGGTCGGCTTCGCCGAAAGGGTCGCGGATCGCATCGCCTCCATCACCGGCATCGCCTTCGTCACCGCGCCGAACAAGTTCGAGGCGCTGGCGGCCCATGATTCCATGGTGTTTTCGCACGGCGCCATCAATGCGGCGGCCGCCGCGCTGTTCAAGATCGCCAACGACATCCGCTTCCTCGGCTCAGGCCCGCGCTCGGGCCTTGGCGAACTGTCGCTGCCGGAAAACGAACCGGGCTCGTCGATCATGCCGGGCAAGGTCAACCCGACCCAGTGCGAGGCGCTGACGCAGGTCTGCGTACAGGTGTTCGGCAACAATGCGGCGCTCACCTTCGCCGGCAGCCAGGGTCATTTCGAGCTCAATGTCTACAATCCGCTGATGGCCTACAACTTCCTGCAGTCGGTGCAGTTGCTCTGCGACGCGTCGGTCTCCTTCACCGACAATTGCGTCGTCGGCATCGAGGCCCGCGAAGACAACATCAAGGCGGCACTCGACCGATCGCTGATGCTGGTGACGGCGCTGGCGCCGACCATCGGCTACGACAATGCCGCCAAGATCGCCAAGACCGCGCACAAGAAGGGCACCACTTTGCGCGAGGAAGCGCTCGCCACCGGGCTGGTCAGCGAAGCCGATTACGACCGCCTGGTGCGGCCGGAGGATATGACGCATCCGGGGTAGGCAATTCCAGGAAAAGTGTCTGCGGTTTTCGGTCCGGAATTGCGTCAACCAAAAGCCCGGTGTTTCGTGAGGGGAGAATTTACTCCCGTCACGACCTCACCCGAAGCGAATTTTGCGCAGGCCGCCCGATCACGGAAACGTAAGCACTGTGAACAATGTGTCGCCAGTCTGGTGGCTTTGGTGAACAGTCGGTTTGCTCTATCTCCCCGGCATCAACCCATCCCGGAGAGCCACCATGTCCACCAACATTTCAGTCGCCGGTTCCGGCGCATCCAATGCCTCGACCACCATCCTCCTCGGCCGCGTCCTGCTTGCGGTCATCTTCCTGCTGTCAGGCTACGGCAAGCTGACCGCCCTCACCGGCACGGCCGGCTATTTCGGCAGCCTCGGCCTGCCCTTGCCGACCGTAACGGCCACTGTCGTCGGCCTGATCGAGCTTCTCGGCGGCCTCGCCATCCTCGTCGGCTTCAAGACCCGGATTGTCGCCTGGGTGCTGGCGGTCTTCACGGTCGCTACCGGTTTGGTCGCCCATACCGGTTGGGCCGACCAGATGCAGATGATCCAGTTTCTCAAGAACCTCGCCATTGCGGGCGGCTTCCTCGTGCTGGCTTCCTCGGGCGCCGGTGCCTATTCGATCGACGCCAAGCGCGGCTGAGCCAAGAC
>NZ_RZPW01000049.1:0-15237 GCF_003998455.1 Mesorhizobium sp. M7A.F.Ca.CA.001.08.2.1
GCGTCGGGAGCGGCACCGCCATGATCTGCTCATAGCGCTCGGCAGCGCGCTTGAGCATCGCGTCGAAACGGCCGGCCTTGTAGTATTGCGTCGCGCTGGCGAACTCGTAGTCGAAGCCGAACGTGTCGAGGAAGCGGCAGAGCATCGCATTGTTGTGGTCGGCGAAGCTCGCATAGTCGCCGCCGAAGGGGTTGGGGACCGACGATAGCGGCTTGTGCAGATGCGGCTCGAGTGCGGCGCGGTCCGGCACGCTGTCGGGTATCTTGCGCATGCCGTCCATATCGTCGGAAAAGCACAGCAGCTTGGTCGCGACCTTGTCCTGCGTCAGGACACGGAAGGCATGGCGCACCATCGAGGTGCGCGCCACCTCGCCGAATGTGCCGATATGCGGCAGGCCGGACGGCCCGTAGCCGGTCTCGAACAGGACCGTTTGCGGAAAGTCGGCGCCTTTGTAGCGCTCGATGATCTTTTTGGCTTCCTCGAACGGCCACGCCTTGCTTTCGGTCGCGGCCGCCAGCAGCTCGGGGTTGAGATCGATGATGTTTGATCCCGCCATGTCACAGTTTTCCAAATCATCTGCCGGCCCGAAGGCGGGCCGCAGCAAGGGTTTTTCAACCGGTCTCTAGGCGTGCAGCGCCGGAGCGTCAACGCGTGCGGCGCTTTTTCCTTGCGGTGCAGAACGGGCGTTCTTAACTTCGAGGCCCGGTTCAAGGAGAAAAAATTGCCGACACCTCATGAAGCCCTGATCTATCTGATGGTCATCACCTCGGCCTCCGACCGCGACATGACCGATGTTGAACTGGCGCGGATCGGCGAGGTCGTCCGCTCCTGGCCGGTGTTCGAGGACTTCAACCACGACAGGCTGGTCGGCGTCGCCCAGGACTGCCAGAAGCGCCTGCACGAAAAGGATGGGCTGGAGGGCGTGCTGGCTGAAGTCGCCGAGGTCTTGCCCGAGCGGCTGCGCGACACCGCCTATGCCGCCGCCTTCGAGGTTGCCGCCGTCGACCTCGAAATGCGCATGGAAGAGGTGCGGGTGCTGCAGCTGATCCGGCGTCAGCTCGATCTCGACACGCTGACGGTTGCTGCCATCGGCCGCGCGGCCAAGGCGCGGCTGCGTACCCTGACCTGAAAGTCCTTGGCTTTAGAAAAAACTGACGGGGAAATAGCGCAGATAAAATTCGGCGAACGTGCCTTTCATTGAAATTTCCTGCAGCGCGTAGTCGATCGCTGCGGCCAGCGCCGGATTGTCAGCCTTGGTGGCGATGGCCATGCCCGTGCCCAGATATTCGGGCGCCAGATAGGGCCCGCCGGCAAAGCGGCAGCAGCCCGCCGCGTCCGAGCCGCCCAGCCAGAAAGCCAGGCGCATGCCGTCCCCGAAGGCGGCGTCGACCTTGCCGGCCTTGAGATCGGCATACAGTTCTTCTGGCCTGTCGAAAGGGACGACCTGGACCGTGTTGAAATAGTCGCGCAGCATGCGCTCATGCGCCGAGCCTGATATCACGCCGACACGCTTGCCGTGCAATTTGTCAAAGACGGGCTCGGTCAGCGCCTTGCCCTTCGGCATGATGAAGCGCGCCGGAAACTGCAGATAGGAGCGTGAGAAGGCGTAGGTCGCGCGCGATTCCGGTGTGGCGGCGATGCCGGCGATGATCGCCTCGCCTTCGCCTTTCCGCAGTGCGCCTTCCAGCTCGGCCCAGGGCAGGGCCTGGATCTGGCATTTTTCCACAATGCCAAGCTCGGCGCAGATGGCGCGTGCCAGATCGATGTGGAAGCCGGACAGCTTTCCCGCACCGTCGAGGAAGTTGAAAGGCGGGAAGTCCGTGGTGGTGAGGAATCTCAGCCGGGGCAGCGTCGAAAGGTCTGGTTTGGGCAGCCGCTCCTTGGCATCCCACAGCACCGGAACCTGAGGCGCCGCGGCGCGCGCACCGTCGGCGAACGACAGCAACCCGATCAGCATCGCAAAGGCGAAGGACCTCCACCGGAACGCCAAGATAAAACTCCGCCACAGTCGTGCTCGCACCGGTTTTGGTACGAAAATGGTACAGGCACAATGGTTTTTGATTTCAACACGCCGATTTCAGGATATGATTTAGCCGGTTTGCAAATCAGCTTCGGTCGCCTCGGTGAGAGGGAGCCACAAAATAAGTATGCGATTTGCAATCCGTGGTCGGTGGCGAAGTGTAAATCAGGCACGCATCATTGGCCGCAATGCACAAGGCAACATGGGGTTGATGTTGCGATGGGTCAGTTCGATCGCACGCTGGAATACATAGACCAACTGCAGCACGCCGCAACGGCGGCGGCGGTCTGCGAAAGGCTGCTGGGCATAACATCGGATTTCGGTCTCACCGCACTGATGGCGGGAACCGTCCCGCAGCCTGGCACGCCGGCCGGCCAGCAAAAGCAGCATGTGCTTCTCTGCGATTGGCCTGGCGAGTGGCTGGAGCGCTATGTCGCGCGCAACTATGTCGATCATGACCCGGTCGTCAGCCATATGAAACAGTTGCAGGCGCCCTTCCAGTGGCACGAAGCGTCCCAAGGCATCCGCATAGACAAGAGCAGCGGCGAGGTGATGGGCGATGCCGGCGCCTTCAAACTGCGCGATGGGTTGGCCTTTCCGCTGATCACGCTCGACGGCCAGATCGTCATGGTGTCGCTGGGCGGCGAGGCCGTGGAATTGTCCGCCGCCGAATTCGGCCAGGTGTCGCTGGTCTCGACCTACGCGGTTGGCCGCGCCATGCAACTCCACACCATGGCGAACAAGACCATCGATCATATCGTGCTGACGCCGCGCGAGCGCGAATGCCTGCAATGGGCCGCCGTCGGCAAGTCCGAATGGGAGATTTCGCAAATCCTCGGCATTTCCGAACACACCTCGGAGAAACATCTTCTTAACGCCAAAAGCAAACTAGGTGCCGTCAACAGGGTGCAGGCCGTCGCGGAAGCGATACGGCGCGGCTACATTAGTTAGGTCGGCCGTGCCGACCTGAAATCCTTGCCTACGCGATCACGCAATTTTCTCATCAAAGCACGGCCGTATCTTCCTCTGAACGCAGGAGACGGCGGAATGCTTTTTTCCCTTACAACCCAGGAATTGATGGAACGTCCCGACCTTTGGGAGGCCGTCCATCGTTTGCGCTACAAGATATTCGTCGAGGAGATGGGGTGGGATGACCTCAGGCGCCCCGACGGGCTCGAACTCGACCAGTTCGATCACGACGAGGCGGTCCATCAGATCGTCATCAGGGGCGGTGAAGTGGCGGGTTATCAGAGGATGTTGCCGACGACGCGGCCACATCTGCTGACCGAGGTCTTGACCGATCTTTCCGAAGGAACGCCGCCGTCGGGTCCAAACATCTGGGAATTGACCCGCTATGCGGTGGCTCCCGGTTTTCGCGATGGCCGTCGCGGCGTTTCGACCGTCGGCACCGAACTGATTGCCGGTTTCGTCGAGTGGGGGCTGAAGCGCGGCGTCGACAAGGTGATCATCGAGTTCGAGCCGATGTGGGTGCTGCGCGCCTTGCAACTGCATTTCCTGGCGACCCCGCTTGGCTATCAGCGCACCTATGGCAACCAGCAGGTGGTCGCCACCTTGCTGACCTTCAACGAGCACACACTCGATGTGGTGCGGTCGCGCCGCAATCATTTTGCTCCCGTGCTGGCCAGGGGATATCCCGACATGCTCGGGCAAAGGCGTGCGTCATGAGATCGGAGACAGTCATGAGCACACACCCGCAACCTGAACTTCGCAACCACACGCTGGTGGTCACCGTGTCGTCGAGTGACGGCCGGCCGGTGCTGGACAGGAGGGCCTATGAAAGCCTGGCAAGGACCTTCCATGAAGCAGCCGACAATGAGGAGGTTCGCGTCGTCGTCTTGCGCGGCCTGGCAGGCTGTTTCTGTCTGGGCGGCGACTTCTCCGAATTCCTCGACGCCACCAAGCACCAGAAACTGATCGCCGCCGTCACCGACCTGTTCCGCACGCTGGCGACGTTTCCAAAGCCCATCCTTGCCTGCGTCGATGGCGATGCCGTCGGTGTCGGCTGCACCATCCTGTTCCATTGCGACATGGTGATCGCGTCCGATGAGAGCACGTTCAGGGTGCCGTTCGTCGATTTCGGCCTGGTGCCGGATGCGGCGACCAGCATCCTGGCGCCGCAGAAGCTCGGCTACGCCGGTGCCTTCCGCTTCTTCTGCCTCGGCGACACGCTTCGCGCCGAAGATGCCAGGGCGCTCGGCCTGGTCGCGGAGATCGTGCCGGGAGGCACCGTCGAGGAGGCGGCCCTTGGTCGGGCAAGACAGCTCGTCAAGAAGCCGGTCGCCGCCCTGCTGCAGACGCGCGGCCTGCTGAAGGGGAACACCGAGGCCCTCTGCGACCGCATCGATCAGGAGATCTCGCTTTTCCAGCTGGCGCTGCAGGATGATACGACGCTGCGGCGATTGCAGCGTATCGCCAGGCTGGCGGCTTAAGCATCATGATTGCGTCGCGCGGTTCCTTGCCGCGCGACGCAAAAAAGCGTCAATCCTGTTTTCCCAGGAATGACGGCCCTTCGCCGATGATCTTCTTGTCTTCCTTGCCGATGATTTCGAGATCGCGCCCCTCATAGGGCAGAAACGAAAGGATGCGCCGCATGACCGCCAGCCGCGCGCGCCGCTTGTCATTGGCCCGTACGATGATCCATGGCGCGAATTCCTTGTGGGTGCGCTCGAACATGGTGTCGCGCACCTTGGTGTAGTCGTCCCACTTGGTGATGCCCGCAACGTCGATGGGCGAAAACTTCCAGCTCTTCAGCGGGCTGTAGCGGCGGTCGTGGAAGCGCTCGAGCTGCGTTTCCCGGCCGATGTTCAGCCAGAATTTGAAGAAGTGAATCCCCTCGTTGGAGATCATCCGCTCGAAATGCGGCGTCTCGTCGAGAAACTGCTCGTGCTGCTGCGGCGTGCAGAAACCCATCACCGGCTCGACGCCGGCGCGATTGTACCAGGAGCGGTCGAAGGTGACGAATTCGCCTGAAGTCGGGAAGTGGTCGACATAGCGCTGGTAGTACCATTGCCCCAGTTCGGTCGGGGTCGGCTTGGTCAGCGCCACGTTGCGTGCGGTGCGCGGATTGAGGTACTGGCGCACCACGAAGATCGTGCCGCCCTTGCCGGCAGCGTCGCGGCCCTCGAACAGCGCCATCACCCGTTTGCCGGTCGACTGCAGCCAAGCCTGCGCCTTGACCAGCTCGATCTGCAGCTTCTCGAGCGTCTCGTCATACTCATCACTTTTCATCTTCTTGTCGTAGGGATAGCCGCCGGCAGTCAGCTTGTTGTCCTCGACCCAGTCGGGAAGCACGGGGTTTTCGATGTCGAACTCCCGTTCCTTGCCGCCGATCCTGATCTTCAGCGGCCCCGAAGTTGGCGCGGCGGGACTTTCCTTGGCTTTTTTCATCGAGACGAACCCTTTCCAGCTTCCGGACTCATGCTATGGGGAGCCTCCGGAACGGTCTAGTGGAAGTTTTCCGCCACCGTGGACCGGGTGCGAAGGCATGGGGTGCGGGCCCGCGGGCAGATGGCTGACCTGGACACAGAGCAGAGAGGCATCACGCAAACCATGGCCGCACGGCTGTGGAACAGCCGCTGGCTGCTTGCGGCCGGCGTCGTCGCGGTCGTCGCCGTTTATGCCTTGGCCGGGATTTCAGCCTATATCGTCCTCGCGGCGCTGCTGTTGCTGCTTGCAGCGGCAATACTGCCGGCCGCCGGCGCGCGCCAATCCACCGGCAGCGGAGCTGCCATCGAGGCCACCGGCCTACAGAGGCTCTCGGGTGAATATCTGGCCGCCGCCGTCGCCGATCCGCTGATCATCTTCGACCGGGCTGCCACCATCGTCCATGCCAACGCCGCCGCCTTCGCCGCTTTCGGCGGCATCGCGCCAGGCATGTCGCTGTCGCTGAAATTCCGGGCGCCGGAAATGCAGGCTCTGCTGGATGGCGTGCTATCGGGCGACGTCGCCTCCGATGTCGTCGACTACATGGAGAAGCTGCCGGTCGAACGGGCTTACCGGGTGAGCGTGTCCTCGGTCGGTCATGCCACCGATCTCTATGTGCTGGTGTTCAAGGACCAGAGCGAAACGCGCAGGATCGACCGCATGCGCGCCGACTTCATCGCCAATGCCAGCCACGAACTGCGCACCCCGCTTGCCTCCATCGCCGGCTTTATCGAAACGCTGCGCGGACCAGCCCGCAACGACGCGGCGGCGCGCGACCAGTTTCTGCAGATCATGCAGAGCCAGACCGGCCGCATGGCGCGTCTGATCGACGATTTGTTGTCGCTGTCGCGGCTCGAGATGAAACCCTATCTGAAGCCGGGAACCGAGGTGGACCTGCGCCAGACCGTCGACAGCGTCATCGACTCGCTCGGACCGCTGGCCAGCGAAAACGCCGTTGCCATCGAGCGGCGCTACGCCGACGGACCGCTTCATGTGCCTGGCGATCGCGATGAGCTTTTCCAGGTTTTCGAGAACCTCCTGGAAAACGCCTGCAAATACGGGCAGTCGGGTGGGCGCGTGGTTGTATCCATAGCGCATAGCGATGCCGGACCAGAGCCGGGCATCGACGTCACGATCAGGGACTTTGGCCCTGGCATTCCCGAGGAGCACATTCCGCGCATTACCGAGCGCTTCTACCGCGTCGATGTCGAGACCAGCCGGACCCAGAAAGGCACCGGCCTCGGCCTGTCGATCGTCAAGCATATCCTGACGCGCCACAACGCCCGGCTTTCGATCAAGTCCGAAGTCGGCAACGGCGCGGCATTCTCGGTTCATTTGCCGGCGCACTGATACCGCCCTAATTCAAGGGGACTGTTTCTTTTTTCTGTCATCCGGCTAGCGTATCAGCGGGGATTCGAGGAAACGACTCAAAATCAAAACACCCCGTGGGAAGGCATTTTGCCATGCAGTCCGTGCACATCGTCAGCGCTTATGACGAGGAGTTGAAATATCTGTCGAAGCGCATCGCCGCGATGGGTGGCCATGCCGAGCGCATGGTCGAACAGGCGGTCACCGCTCTCGTCAATGCCGACCCGGGCCTTGCCCAGAAGGTCATCCGCGACGATACCGTACTGGACGAGGGCCAGCGCGAAATCGACGACAAGGCGATCATCATCATTGCAAAGCGTCAGCCGATGGCGGCGGATTTGCGCGAGATCGTCGGGACCATCCGCATCTCCGCCGACCTCGAACGGGTTGGCGATCTCGCCAAGAATGTTGCCAAGCGGGTGGTCGCCGTCACCGACGGACGCCAGCCGACCAGCCTGTTCCGCGGCCTTGAGGCCCTCTCCAACCTGGCGTTGACCCAGCTCAAGGAAGTGCTCGACGTCTACGCGTCCCGTTCGGTGGAGAAGATCGGCTTCGTGCGCGATCGTGACGACCAGATCGACGCCATGTACACATCGCTGTTTCGCGAATTGCTGACCTACATGATGGAAGATCCGCGTAACATCACCCCCTGCACGCATCTGCTGTTTTGCGCCAAGAACATCGAGCGTATCGGTGATCACGCCACCAACATAGCCGAGACCATCTATTACATCGTCACCGGCGATCAGTTGCCGGCTGAGCGGCCCAAGGGCGACAAGACCGACAAAATCAGCCTTTCCGAGACGCAGCCGGTGAAGTGAACGCCGCCTCTCGAACCCTCACCCGATTTACGATAAGCTTTCCGGGCCTTGCCTCTATCCTCGTGCGTGGATTTGCTCCGGGAGGTCGTGATGGAAAATGTTCGGAACCTGACCCCGGCGCCTGCGCCGATATCCGGCATTATCGCTTGCGGCGTTTACACGGCGGGGCGCCGCATCGCCGACATTCCCATCGAGGAAGCCGGCGAATGGGCAAAAAAATCCGGTCATGTCGTCTGGATCGGCCTGTTGGAGCCCGACCGTAACCTGTTGCTGCGCGTCCAGGCGCAGTTTCACCTGCATGAGCTGGCGATCGAGGATGCCGAGCACCCGCACCAGCGACCGAAGATCGAGCAATATGGCGACGCCTTGTTCATCGTCGCCCGCACCGCGCAGCTGATCGAGGGCCGGGTCACCTTCGGCGAGACCCATTTGTTCGTCGGCTCAGGCTACATAGTCAGCGTCAGGCACGGTCCCTCGACGTCCTATGCCGCCGTTCGTCAGCACTGGGAAAGCTGCCCGCACTCGCTGGCCAAGGGCGAGGATTTCGTCCTCTATGCCATCCTCGATTTCATCGTCGACAATTACATGCCGGTGCTCGAGCAGATCGAGGACGAGGTCGAGGCGATCGAGGACAAGGTTCTGCTGAAGCCGATGACCGCTCCCGACATAGAGCGGCTCTATATGCTGCGCCGCGATCTCCTGCGCCTGCGCAATGCCGCGCTTCCGCTGGTCGAAGTCTGCCGAAGGCTGACCAGCGCCGAGCTGCCGCAGATCCACACCGCCATGCATCCGCTGTTCCGCGACGTCACCGATCACATCCGCACCGTTCAGGAGAAGATCGACAGCCTGCGCGAGGTGCTGGCATTCGCTTTCGAGGCGAGCTTGCTGGTCGGCCAGAGTCAGGAAACGGCCAACACCAAGAAGCTCGCTTCCTGGGCCGCAATCCTGGCGGTGCCGACGGCGCTCGCCGGCATTTACGGCATGAACTTCAGCGACATGCCGGAACTGAAGATGGAATACGGCTATCCGGTGGTTCTGGCCACGATCGCGCTGATCTGCGCGTTTCTGTATTGGCGGTTCAGGAAGAATGGCTGGTTGTGAAGTAGGGCAGTAGGGCAGTAGGGCAGTAGGGCAGTAGGGCAGTAGGGCAGTAGGGCAGTAGGGCAGTAGGGCAGTAGGGTGGCATTTCGTGAGCGCGACTTTCCGCGCACATACTGCCCTACTGCCCTATTCCCTTATCTACCTGCTCCGCCGCCGCTCCGATGCCGGCTGGAATGCCACGCGGGCGTGGTACTTGCAGTAGGGACCGGTTTCGGCGGCATCGTTGCCGCAGAAATGGAAGTCCTCTGAAAGCGGATCGCCGTTCGGCCATTTGCAGGTCCGCTCGGTCAGCTCGACCAGCTGCAGATGCCGCGAGATCGGCAGCACGACATTTTCGACCGGGCGGATGTAATGGCGTGCCACGGGTTCGGCGTCGAACTGCGTCTGCAAAGCCGTCGCGCCGACCGATGTGGTGACATGGCGTGCCGTGGTTGCGGCGCGTGATACCGATTTCTGGACGGTCGATCCTTGCGCTGCCTTCTTCTGGCGTGCCGGCGTGGCGGTCGAGCGACCGCGGCCCGACAGTTTCAGCCGATGCACCTTCCCGATGACCGCATTGCGGCTGACCCCTCCAAGCTGCGCAGCAATCTGGCTTGCGCTCAGACCCTCCGACCACAGTTTTCTCAAGAGTTCTACCCGCTCGTCAGTCCAGTTCATGAGACCGCGCTCCTCTAAGCGTGCGGCAATCGGAATCCTTCTCCCGACCCGGCAACATTTGCCAGGGCAGACACCACATATATCTGGTGATTAGGTCCGCCGCACGAAATCTAGTTATTTCTCGACTACAACTACTCTATGCGCTGACTCGGTGACAAGAGTCCCAAGTGCAACACGAATCGGTTTTTTCGGTTTTCCCCAACTTGCCCGGTCGCTTATGAGCCGGCGTCCCGTCGGGGGGCTTGCCGCGCGCCACTACGCGACGTTTTCGTTGACTTCATGGCCGAAAAACAGGATAAGCCGCACAGGCCGCCGCTTTGGCGGCTTTTTTGATTTTCCGGTACCGGAGACGCATATAATGAGCGGTTCGGCGCTTTACGAGACCTTTGCTCGCGCACCCCTGGTCTTCGACCACGGGGAAGGCACATGGCTGATTACCGACAAGGGCGAGCGATATCTCGATTTCGCCGGCGGCATCGCCGTCAATTCGCTGGGCCACAGCCATCCGCACCTAGTCGCCGCACTCACCGAGCAGGCAGCCAAGCTGTGGCATGTCTCCAACCTCTACGAGATCCCCGGGCAGAGCCGGCTTGGCGAACGGCTGGCCGACGCCACCTTCGCCGACAAGGTGTTCTTCACCAATTCCGGCGCCGAGGCGCTGGAATGCGCGATCAAGACGGCGCGGCGCTACCATTTCGTCAAAGGCCATCCCGAGCGCTTCCGCATCATCACCTTCGAAGGCGCCTTCCATGGCCGCACGCTGGCGACCATCGCGGCTGGCGGCCAGTACAAGTATCTCGAGGGCTTCGGCCCCAAGGTCGAAGGTTTCGACCAGGTCGGCTTCGACGACATTGACGCCGCCGAAAAGGCGATCACGCCGCAGACGGCCGCGATCCTGATCGAGCCGGTGCAGGGCGAGGGCGGTATCCGCCCGGTGCCGACGCAGTCGCTGAAGCGGCTCAGGCAATTGTGCGAGCAGCACGGCCTGCTGTTGATCTACGACGAGGTCCAGTGCGGCATCGGCCGCACCGGCAAGCTGTTCGCACATGAATGGTCGGGTGTAACGCCCGACATCATGGCGATTGCCAAGGGTATCGGCGGCGGCTTCCCGATGGGCGCCTGCCTTGCCACGGATGAAGCGGCGGTCGGCATGACCGCCGGCGTGCATGGCACCACGTTCGGCGGCAACCCGCTTGCCATGGCGGTCGGCAACGCCGTGCTCGATGTCGTGCTGGAAGACGGCTTCCTCGAAGATGTCCAGCGCAAGGCGCTGCTGATGAAGCAGGGTCTGGCGTCGGTCGCCGACGAGTTTCCCGAAATCATCGAGGACATCAGGGGTGCCGGGCTGATGCTCGGCCTCAAATGCGCCATGCCCAACACCAAGGTGAACATGGCCTTGCGCGACCAGCATCTGCTGGCGGTTCCGGCCGGCGACAACGTCATTCGCCTGTTGCCGCCGCTTACCGTCACCGACGCCGAGATCCATGACGCGCTCAACCGCATCCGCGCCGGCGCCAAGGGCCTGGCGGAGGCGATCGCTTCCGCCGCGGCGAAGTAATCCCGGAATCATTGCTGATGTCAGTTCGCCATTTCACCGATCTTTCCACCGTTTCCGAAGGCGACCTGCGCTTGATGCTGGACGACGCGGTGGTGCGAAAGGCGCGGCTCAAGGCCGGCGAGCGCACCAAACCGCTCGAAGGCAAGGTGCTGGCGATGATCTTCGACAAGCCGTCGACGCGCACGCGCGTCTCCTTCGACGTCGGCATGCGGCAGCTCGGCGGCGAGACCATCATGCTGACCGGCACCGAGATGCAGCTCGGCCGTTCCGAGACCATCGCTGACACCGCCAAGGTGCTGTCACGCTATGTCGATGCGATCATGATCCGCACCACCTCGCATGAGCGGCTGCTGGAATTGACCGAGAACGCCACCGTGCCGGTGATCAACGGACTGACCGACGATACCCATCCCTGCCAGCTGATGGCCGATATCATGACCTTCGAGGAACATCGCGGTCCGGTAGCCGGCAAGACCATCGCCTGGACCGGCGACGGCAACAATGTGCTGCATTCCCTGCTCGAGGCCTCGGCCCGGTTCCGCTTCAACCTCAACGTCGCCGTTCCCGAAGGCAGCGAGCCGGCGCAGAAGCATATCGACTGGTCGCAGGCGCATGGCGGCAAGCTGCACTTTACCCGCTCGCCCGAGGAAGCCGTCGATCAGGCCGACTGCATCGTCACCGATTGCTGGGTGTCGATGGGCCAGGAGCATCGCGCCCGCGGCCACAATGTGTTCTCGCCCTACCAGGTCAATGCCAAGCTGATGGCGAGAGCCAAGCCGGACGCGCTGTTCATGCACTGCCTGCCGGCGCATCGCGGCGAGGAAGTGACAGACGAGGTTATCGACGGACCGCATTCGGTGGTCTTCGACGAGGCCGAGAACCGGCTCCATGCCCAGAAGGCCGTGCTTGCCTGGTGTCTAGGCGCTTGAAGTGTCTGGGCGCTTGATCCCTGGGAGCTTGATCTGCGGGCGTGTGATGCCTATTTGCGCCGCATCACGCAAATCAAGCGCGTTTCGACGCATGCGCCCCGGAGGGCGGCATGGCCGCGCCCTGGAGCTTTGTCATGTTGGAAACCTATCAAGTGACTGAACATCACCCCAAACTCGGCGAATTCGGCTATGCCGGCGACGATCACGTCGTGCCGTTCGAGGTCGGCCCTCTCGACGTGCGCGGCCGCACGGTCCAACTCGGGCCGATGCTGGACGCCATCCTCAGCCGCCACGATTATCCCGAGCCGGTCGCCCGCCTGCTGGCGGAGGCCTGTGTGCTGACCGTGCTGCTCGGCACTTCGCTGAAGTTCGAGGGCAAGTTCATCCTGCAGACCCGCACCGACGGACCCGTCGACATGCTGGTTGCGGATTTTTCCACGCCCTCGGCGCTGCGCGCCTATGCGCGTTTCGATGCCGACCGGCTGGAAGCGCTGGTCGCGGCGGGCGAAATGTCCCAGCAGACGCTGCTCGGCAGTGGCGTGCTGGCGCTGACCATCGACCAGGGCGCCCATACGCAGCGCTATCAGGGTATCGTCCAGCTCGATGGCGAGACCCTGGAAGACGCGGCACGCACCTATTTCCGTCAGTCGGAGCAGATCCCGACGGATATCAGGCTGTCGGTGGCCAAGCTTTTGACGCCCGGTCCCGGCGGCGCCCGCGAGCAATGGCGCGCCGGCGGTATCCTGGCGCAGTTCCTGCCGCAGTCGCCCGAGCGCATGCGCGTCCCGGACCTGCCGGGCGGCGATGGCGATCCGCGTGAGGAGATCCACGATCCGGTCGACAATTCCTGGCAGGAGTTGCTGGCTCTGCTCGGCACCATCGAGCCGACCGAACTGATCGACCCGACGATCGGCGCCGAGCGGCTGCTCTACAGGCTGTTCCACGAGCATGGCGTGCGCGTCTTCGGCGGCGTTCCGGTCGCCGACCAGTGCTCGTGCTCCAGGGACAAGATCCGCGGCATCCTCGAGGGTTTTTCCGCCCAGGAGATCAAGGACAGCACCGAAGACGGCGGCATCCACGTCGCCTGCGAATTCTGTTCGAAGCAATATGATTTCGACCCGGCGGAATTCGCGGCCCAGTAGAGTAGAAACCACGCCTCACCGGTCGCTCCGCGGCCGGTGAGGCGAAATCAATTCACCGTCCGCCGCGTCCCCGGCAAGTCCAGCGAAAACGCCGGAATGGCGATGTCGAACGTCTCGCCCCGCTTGTTGCGCATCGTGTAATGCCCGACCATGATGCCGGACGGTGTCGAGAGCGGGCAACCGGATGTGTACTGGTAGCTGTCGCCGGGATTGAGTTCGGGCTGGTCGCCGACCACGCCGGGGCCGCGCACTTCCTCGACCCGGCCGGTGCCGTCGGTGATGTGCCAATAGCGCGACAGAAGCTGCACGAAATCGTCCGACTGATTGTCGATCGTTATCTGATAGCCCCAGACATAGCGGTTCTCAGAGGGATCCGAACGGTCCTCCAGATAGAACGGCCTGACCTGCACTTCGATGTTGCGCGTGACGGCGCTATACATAAGCGGCTCCAAAAAACGGTTCCAGCGGAACTTTCGGCGCTCCGTGCGGTTAGGTCAACCGATCGAAGCCTCCTCTGGCCGGCCTCGCGGGCAGGTGCCGACAAAGAATGTCATTTAAGTGACATATGACAATGATGGTGTGCGCGGACTGGTGACGCGCGACTCGGGCGCTCTGCTGAACTGTTGAAACCGGCCATCTTGCGGACCGGTTTTCCTGGAGTGACCGGATCTCGATGCAACTCACTCTCATAGCCGCCACGCTTTCAACCGTCCTCATCCTCTCGAATCTCGCCAGCATCGTGCTCGCCGCGTCGCGTCTGAGACGGCGTCGCACCATTGCGCCGCCGGCCGGCAAGCCGCGGCCGGTGTCGATCGTCGTGCCGTCGCGCGGCGTCGAGCCGTTCACGCAGGAGACGCTGGAGCGCGCCTTCTCGCTCGACTGGCCGCGCTATGAGCTGATTTTCTGCGTCGCCCATGCCGACGATCCGGTGGTCAAATTGATAAACAGGACGATCGTCCGGTTTCCGAAAGTGCCGGCCCGGCTGCTTGTCGGCGACGACCGCATCAGCGCCAATCCGAAACTCAACAATTGCGTCAAGGGCTGGGAAGCGGCGCGGCACGACTGGGTCGTCCTGGCCGATTCCAACGTGCTGATGCCGAGGGACTACATCCAGCACCTGATGGCTGCCTGGCGGCCCGGCACCGGCCTTGTCTGCTCGACGCCGATCGGCTCGCGGCCGGCCGGCTTCTGGGCCGAGGTCGAATGCGCTTTCCTCAACACGCTGCAGGCGCGCTGGCAGTATGCCGGCGAGGCGCTCGGCCTCGGCTTTGCCCAGGGCAAGAGCATGCTCTGGAACAAGCCGATGCTCGACGCCAATGGCGGCATCCGCGCGCTGGCCGCCGAGATCGCCGAGGATGCCGCTGCGACCAAGCTGGTGAACAGTCTCGGCCTGCGCGTCAATCTCGTCGCCGCCCCCTTCGAGCAGCCGCTTGGCCGGCGCTCGTTTGACGACATCTGGTCGCGTCAGGCCCGTTGGGCGCGCCTGCGCCGCGTCACTTTCCCGCTGTTCTTCGCACCCGAAATCCTGACCGGTGCCGTGGTGCCGCTGGTGCTTGCGCTGATTGCAGCGGCAAGCGCCGGCTTCAGCCTCTGGGCAACCGCCCTTGCCGTGCTGGCGGCCTTCTATCTTCCGGAGTGCGCCCTGGCCTGGTCCAAGGGCTGGTACCTGTCGCCACGCATGGTCGCCGCGATCATGGCGCGCGACCTGATCCTGCCGGCGATGTGGGGGCGCGGCTGGCTCGGCGGCGCCGTCGACTGGCGCGGCAATGCGATGACCATCGGCACCAAGACGGCCGAGCTGGAAGAGACGCCGTCCGGCGCCTGAAGGCCTCCTACCTGGCCTTCAGCGCCTGCGCGATGTCCTCGAGCAGATCGTCGGTATCCTCCAGGCCAACCGACAGCCTGAGCGTGCCCGGCCCGATGCCGAGCTCGGCGCGCGCCTCGTCGCTGAGGTTCTTGTGCGTCGTCGTCGCCGGGTGGGTGATCAGGCTCTTGGCGTCACCGAGATTGTTGGAGATCAGGACGATGTCGAGCGCGTTCTGCAAGGCGAAGGCCGCCTGCTTGCCGCCCTTGACGTCCAGGCAGATCAGCGTCGAGCCGCCCGACATCTGCTTCTTGACGATGTCGGCCTGCGGATGGTCGGCGCGGCCGGGATAGATGACGCGCGCGATTTCCGGCCGTTCGGCCAGAAAATCGG